>NZ_RAWN01000160.1:0-22174 GCF_003668895.1 Corallococcus sp. AB045 | reverse complement strand
CGCCGCCCCTCCGCCCCCCGCGCTCGTGCTGCCGCGCCGCGTGGTCGCCGCCACGCCTGGCCCTGAGGCCGTGACCGCCGCCGCGTCCGCGCTCGCGCTGCTCCAGTCGAAGCTCAAGGGCCCCAGCTGGAAGGTGACGAGGCTCTCACGCAAGGCCCGCCACGCGCTCCGCGCCCTGGGCGGCGTGGACCCCGCGGCGCACCCGGCCCTGGCCGCGCCCTTCACCGCGCTGATGGCGCACGTGGTGGGGCCCAAGGCGGAAGGACGGCTGCCGGTGCGCCACGCGCTGGGCCTCTTGTCCCAGGTGGACGTGGCCGCCTTCCAGCGCGCGGCGGAGATGTGGAAGGCCGCGCCCGCGGGCTCGGTGCCGGCGGGCGTGGCCGCCGCGCGGACGCTCAACGACCCGGAGCTGGCGCTGCGCGTGACGGCGCTCCTCTCCGAGCGCCCCGACCTGCGCGACGGCTCCGAGGACGCCTGGACGAAGCGCTGGACCGTGCTCAAGCCGCACGTGGAGGCCCACCTGTCCGGCGTGGGCCAGTCGCTCGCCGCCTTCGTGGGCGGCGTGGACGCGGGGGGCGACGCGCACCTGTCCAAGCGGCTCGCCCGGCTGGGAGCGTGACGGCGGAGGCCCGCGCGTCACGCCCCTGCTTACGGGGCGCTTTCCGCCGCGCTGCCACCCGCGGACGCCGCGGGCTTCTGGAGGGTGGCGGCCGTGGGCTCGCGGTCCATCTCCTCCTCGGGGTAGGCCTGCGCCGCGTCCAGGTACTTCTTCGCCTGCACCCGGCGGCGCTCCGCCTTCGACAGCCCCTCGGGGCTCAGCAGCGCGGGGTCCGCGCCGCCGGACTTCTCCACGACGTGGCCGTCGCAGAAGAACCACTCGGTGCGCCCGTCCGGCGACACGCGCGCGAAGAAGAGGTCCGGCTGGCCCACCTTCGAGGGCTTCGGGCACCACGTCTCGCGGGCCTTCGCCTCGCGCTCCGCGCCCTGCTCGCGCCACTGCTTCTGCGCTTCGCGCAGCGCCGCGGCCGCTTGAATCCGGGGCCCCAGCTCCATCCGCTCCCGCGTCTCCGTCAGCAGCTCCCCGCCGCGCCGGGCCAGGTCCGGGAACGCGCCCGCGCGCCGGAAGTCGCAGGTCTTCAGCGCCTGGAGGTTGTTCTCGTGCACCTTCAGCACCGGGGGCAGCGTGCGCAGGCCCTCCTCCAGCAGCGCCAGGTGCTTCGCGTGCTCCAGCGCCTTCGGGTCCAGGGCCTGCTCCGTCTCCTTGACGAAGCGGGCCAGCAGGCCGTTCACCGCGGTCAGCTCGTCCTGGAACCAGCGCGGCTCCGCGTCGCAGGGGCTCGCCTTCGCCCCCGTGTAGTCCCGGTACTCCGCCCGGGACATGCCCAGCGCGTAGTGCTGGACGGGCGGGGCCTGCTTCGCCGCGCAGCCCCCGAACACCGCTCCCAGTCCCAGGAGCGCGATGCTTCGTGCCAGTGTCATCATCCGGCCCATTCTGCCAGTCCTATGAGGACAAACAAACTGGCGGGACGGTTCCTGGAAGGGGAGCGGCCGGGGGAGAGGCTGTGAGTGACAGGGTTGTGACAAAAGCGCCGGTGGGCTTTCCGGGACCGCGACCCGGGGTACGAGGGGGAGCATGAAGCCCCGGGCTCTCCTCGTCATTGGCATGCTGGCCGCGTTGCTGGGGGTGTTCTACCTGCTGGCGGCCCCGATGGCGCCCCGCCCGGGGACGCCGGAGCCGGAGTCCACCGTGCTGCCGTCGCGGCGGCGGGTGACGGACATCACGTTCCTCTACAGCACGGAGAAGCGCGCGTGGGTGGAGGCGGCGCTCGCGGAGTTCGAGCGGACGCATCCGCGGGTGCGGGTGACGCTGGTGGGGCGGGGTTCGCTGGAGGCGGCGCAGGCCATCCTGGAAGGGCGGGAGAAGCCCACGGTGTGGAGTCCGGCGGACAGCGCGGAGTTGCGCATGCTCGCGGCGGACTGGGCGACGGACGCCTCGCACGGGCCGCTGTTCGCCACGCAGGGAGACGCCGCGCCGCATCCGCTGGTGATTACGCCGCTCGTGTTCGTGGGCTGGCAGGACCGGATGGAGGTGTTGCGCAAGGCGGGTGGAGGCGCGGCCCTGTCGTGGAAGACGCTCCAGCGCGCGGTGGCGAGCGACCGGGGCTGGCCCGCGGTGGGAGGTCCGCCGGAGTGGGGCTTCGTGAAGCTGGGCCACACGGACCCCCGGAAGTCCAACTCCGGCCTGCAGGCGCTCCTGTCCGCGACGCTGGAGTACCTGGGCCGGCGCGAGGGCGTGAAGGAAGGGGACCTGCTGGATCCGGGCTATCAGGCCTGGCTCCAGGGACTGGAGCGGGGCGTGACGCGCTTCGAGCCGTCCACGGGCACGTTCATGACGGACCTGGTGCGCTACGGGCCGTCCCGCTACGACCTGGCGCTGGTGTACGAGAGCCTGGCCATCGCGCAGCTGGACCACGCGCAGGGCCGGTGGGGGCCGCTGCGGGTGGACTATCCGCCGGTGACGCTGTGGAGCGACCATCCGGCGGCGGTGCTCCAGGCGGACTGGGTGACGCCCGAGCAGCGCGAGGCGGCGCTGGAGTGGGTGGCCTTTCTGCGCAGCCCGGAGGTGCAGGCCCGCGCGTTGGCGTTCGGCTTCCGGCCGGCGGATCCGTCCGTGCCGCTGAAGACGCCGGATGCGAACAACCCCTTCACGCGGCTGGCGGCGCACGGCATCCGCGTGGACGTGCCGCCCGCGGCGGACGTGCCGGACGCGTCCGTGCTGCGCACGCTGTTGGATTTGTGGACGCGCATGGGCGTGGGGCGCTGAGGGCCGCACGCAGGAGCCGCCTCCCGGCGGCGGCGTTCCGAGTCCGGAAGGTGGACACTCGGCGGGGGCCAGAATGGCTGGCCCCTGTCGTCCCATGTCACGCTTCCCCGCGCATGCGAAGCCACCGCGCGGTCCTCCTGCTGTCGTGTGCCGTCGCCGCGCTCACGGGCTGCCGGAGCGCGACGCGGTCGCCTGATGCTGAAGTCCTCGTTGCTCCGGGAGCGCTGCGGCCCGTGGCGTCCTTCGCGCGCATCGAGGACACGCAGGCGCGCTCCGTGGCGCTCTTCGTGGAAGCAGGAAGGGTGATTGCCCATCCGCGCTGCACCAACTGCCACCCGCCGGACGGGCGGCCCCGGCAGGGCATGTCCCAGCAGGCGCATGTCCCGGCGGTGGTGGGCGGCGAGGATGGCCACGGCGCGCCCGGACTGCCCTGCACGGCCTGTCATCAGGCGACGAACACGCCCACGGTGGGCGCCACCGTGGCCAGCATCCCGGGCAATCCCAAGTGGGCCCTGGCCCCGGTGGAGATGGCGTGGGTGGGGCGCTCGCTGGGCGAAATCTGCGAGCAGCTCAAGGACCCGAAGCGCAACGGCGGCAAGGACCTGGCCGCCATCCAGCACCACATGGCGGAGGACGTGCTCGTGGGCTGGGGCTGGAACCCGGGCCCCGGACGCGAGCCGGTGCCCGGGACGCAGGCGGAGTTCGGCGCGCTCATCCAGGCCTGGGTGGACACCGGCGCCCACTGCCCGAAGCCCTGATGGACAGGGTGACACTCCCGTCATGGCGCGGCTGAGCGGGCACTCACAAAAATGGAACCAGCGTGTCAGGAAAATAGGCCTCAAGCGTCGCTTGCGCACTGGAGGTGGTTCACATGGGTATCAAACTGAGTGGTAGCGATGGAGTGAGTGTAGAGATTCCTGAGGGCGGTACCGGGCTGCAGGGAAGCGACGGCCGGATGGTCGCGATCCCGAAGGGCGGTACCGGGCTGCAGGGAAGCGACGGCCGGATGGTCGCGATCCCGAAGGGCGGTACCGGGCTGCAGGGAAGCGACGGCCGGATGGTCGCGATCCCGAAGGGCGGTACCGGGCTGCAGGGAAGCGACGGCCGGATGGTCGCGATCCCGAAGGGCGGTACCGGGCTGCAGGGAAGCGACGGCCGGATGGTCGCGATCCCGAAGGGCGGTACCGGGCTGCAGGGAAGCGACGGCCGGATGGTCGCGATCCCGAAGGGCGGTACCGGGCTGCAGGGAAGCGACGGCCGGATGGTCGCGATCCCGAAGGGCGGTACCGGGCTGCAGGGGCCGGACGGTCGGATGGTGGCAGTTCCGGCGGGACGGCTGACGACGACATCACCCTCTGGTCGCCTGAAGCTGGTTCCGATGCGGAAGCGCTAAGTCCATAGGAATTGATAGAAGTCCCCAGCTGCTGTTGCGGCTGGCGTCACGCTCCCAAGCGCCCGACGCCAGCCGCTTCTAGTTTCTAGCTGCCTCTTGTCTCAGGGCCTTCAGTCGCTCCGCGGTGAGGGGCAGGTCCCGCACGCGCAGGCCCGTGGCGTCGAACACGGCGTTGGCGAGCGCCGCGGCTGAAGGACCCTGGCTCGCTTCCCCCGCGCCGAGGAACGGCTCCTCCGGCCGGTCGATGAGCTGCACATCCACGGACGGCGCTTCAGAGAAGGTGAGAATGGGATAGCCCTCCCAGTCGCGAGACAGGATGCGCCGCGAGTCGAATCGCACGGCCTCCTTCAGACTCCAGCTCAGCGATTGGATGAGCCCGCCCTCCAACTGGTTGGCCAGTCCATCCGGGTTGACCACCTCGCCCGCGTCGGCGGCGAGGACGGCGCGCACCATGCGCGGCACGAGTGTGTCCGGAGGCACGACGACCTCCAGGCACACCGCACAGTACGCCGCCAGGTTCTTGTACCGGGCGAAGGCGAGCCCGCGTCCGTGATGCGGCTTGCGCTGGTATCGCTCCCAGCCGAACCGCTCCGTCGCGCGGACGATGACTGCCTTTGCCCGGTCATCGCGAAGCTGCCGGAGCCGGAACGCGGCGGGATCCACGTTCGCGGCGTGCGCCAGTTCGTCCATGAAAGACTCGATGGAGAAGACGTTCGCGTAGGCACCCAGGCCGCGCATGGACGACACGCGCAGGGGCATCGCCGTTACGAAGTGCGTCGTCACGGCCTGCCCCGGAAAGGCATACAGCGGGATGGCGTTGCGGTCGGCGGAGTAGTTCGGCGGCCCGCCGTTCCTGGGTGTCGGCTGGGCGAAGGGCTTCGCCAGCGAACGGCCCGCGAGCAGGTTGCCAGGAACGCCCCCGGGTCGTGTCCCATGCGACATGGACCACAGCGCGTAATCCCAGTCGAGCACGTCCCCGTTCGCGTCCACGCCCGCGCGCACCCGAGTCACCATGGCGGAGCCATAGGGCTCGTTCGTGTGTTCGTCCTCGCGCGACCACTGCACGCGCACCGCGCGGCCGGGCAGGGCGCGGGCCAGCAGCGCGGCGTCCGCCGCCACGTCGTCCGCGCCGTTGTGGCCGTAGCAACCGGAGCCGTCCTGATGCCGGCAGTGCACCTGTTCCTTCGTCAGTCCGAGCATCTTCGCCAGGGCCTCGGCCGTCTCGAAGACGCTCTGGCTGTGGGTGTGCACCGTCATCGTGGCGCCGTCCCACTCCGCCACCGCGCAGGATGGACCGATGGACGCGTGCATCTGATACGGCCGGCGATAGGTGGCCTCCAGCGTGCGCGCGGGCGCGACGTCGGTGGGGCGCTCCACGGAGTGGATGACCGTGTCTTGCGTGCGCTGTGCCAGCAACCACGCATGTGGATCCTCGGGCAGGGGGGCGCCGTCCTTCCAGCGCGCGGCGGCGGCCAGCGCGGCGGCGGCCTGCACCGCCTGCCATTCACGCGTGGCGATGACGCCCAGGAAGCTTCCGTCCCGCACCACCTTGAGCACGCCGGGCATCGCGGCCACCGGCGTGGAGTCCACCGCCACCAGTGATGCACCCGGCGTGGGCGCGCGCACCACGCGGCCGTGCACCAGCGTGTCGGATCGCAGGTCCTGGACGAAGCGCGCTTCCCCCACCACCTTCGCGGGCAGGTCCATCCGGGGAAGGGACCGGCCCACCTGCTTGCGTTGCGCGGCGGGCTTGGGCGCGACGGTCCCGGTGGCCTCGCGCTGGAGTCGCTTTCCTCCCACGAGCTCCCAGTAGGTGACGCGCGCGCGTCCGCCCGTGTCCCGCAGCGTGCCGTCCCGGACGGTGAGCCGCGTCGCCGGGACGCGCAGCTTCTTCGCGGCCATGTCCACCAGCAGCGCGCGCACCTCCGCGGAGGCCTGCCGCACCGCCGCGCCGCCATTGGGAATGGACATGCTCCCGGCCGTGGGACCTTCAGGAGGACAGAGGCGAGTGTCCCCGGACACGACGCGCAACCGAGACGGTTCGACGTCCAGCTCCTCCGCGCACAATTGTCCCAGCGCGGTGAGGATGCCCTGGCCCAGCTCCACCTTGCCCGTCATCAACGTGACGACGCCGTCCTCGCCGATGCGGATCCACGCATCCAGCCCGGGCGTGCGCGCCAGGTCCTGGGGCAGGCCGTTCTTCTGCCCGGGCGCGGCCCACGCGACCCCCGGCCCCGCGAGCGCGAAGGCCATCACCAGCGAGCCCTTCAACACCGAGCGACGGGAGACCGGAGCGCTCATTCCGCCAGCTCCGCCGCCGCGCGCTGGACCGCGCGCACGATGCGGTTGTGCGAGCCGCACCGGCACAGGTTCGCATCCAGCGCGGTGCGGATGTCCGCCTCGGTGGGCGAGGGCCTCCGGCGCAGGAGTCCCGCCGCGGAGAGGATCATCCCCGGGATGCAGTACGCGCACTGTCCGGCCTGCTCCGTGAGGAACGCGCGCTGGAGCGCGTGCAGCGTGCCGTCCGGAGCGCGCAGCCCCTCCACCGTGGTGACCTCCCGTCCCTGGAGCGACACCGCGGGCACGACGCAGGAGCGCACCGGCACCCCGTCGCGCAGCACGGTGCACGCACCGCACTGGCCCACGCCGCAGCCGTACTTCGCACCGTTGAGCCGCAGCGTGTCGCGCAGCACGTAGAGAAGGGGGATGTCCTCCTCCTCGTCGATGACGTGGGATGCTCCGTTGACGTTCAGCGTGAAGGCCATCCGCGGGCTCCTCCAGGGGAGGTGCGGAAGGCTAGCAGCCCCGCTCAGTGGCTCCGGAAAAGGCGGACACCGAACGTCCGCCTCCCATCAACACCGCGCGGCTCCTACCGCACCAGCGTCACGAACTCGGAGACGCGCAGGGCCCAGGCCTCCGCGGAGTCCAGCTCCGAGCGGGCATCGCAGTAGCGGTCGAACGACGCCTCCGAACCGTCCCGCGCGAAGAGGGCCGCGTTGAAGTCCTTCTGCGCCGTGGTGAGCCACTGGCTCGCGCGCATGCGCAACCAGTTGACCACCTGCGGGGTGGGCTCCACCTGGTTCAGATCCAGCGAGGTGGGGTGCAGCTCCACCATTTCTCCATCCTTCTCAGACTCTGGCATCACGTTCATGGACCGGATGGTTGCCATGGCCCCCAGGCTGAGCACCCGACCCGGATGGACGAGACAAACGTCGGTAGTGAGCAGTTGCCGACGCTGAAATCTTCGCTGAAGGACGGAACGTCAGACTGGCGGGCTGCGTCAGATGACGCCATCCCACCCGGTGTCATTGCGGCGGAAGGCGTCGCGGATGGCCTGAACGGTGGGCTCGGGGAGGGGCCCCTGCTCCAGGGTGCGTGCGTTGGCGCGCAGGTTGTCCAGCCGCGTGGTGCCCACGATGCAGGTGGCCACGCCCGGCGCGAACGCGGTGAAGCGCAGCGCCAGCTCCGGCCAGTCCAGGCCGTCCGTCTGGAGGGCCATGCGCTGCATCCGTTCCCAGTACTCGCCCACGTCGTGCGCGTAGGGGCGCCCCGGGAAGCGCCATGGCGCATTGGCCAGGGGCCGCTTGGCGATGACGCCCACGCCGCGCTCGAGGGCCTTCGCCACGCCATGGTCCAGCGAGCGCTGGTCGAAGAGGTTCACGGACGTCTGCACCACGGCGAACGCACCCGTCTCCAGCGCGGCGTCCAGGCCGGCGTTGTCGCCCGAGTACGCGGCGGCGCGCACCTTGCCCGCCTCCACCGCGCGGGTGAGCGCTTCGATGAGCCCCGGGCGGTGGAGCACGTCCGGAGGACACGAGTGGAAGTGCAGCACGTCCAGCACGTCCGTGCGCAGGCGCTGGAGGGCCAGGTCCACGCCGCGCGTGATGCACTCGGGCGTCCAGTCCTCCACGCCGGGCACGCCGTAGCCGCACTTGGTGGACAGCACGAACTCGCGGCGGCGCGCACCGAGGAACCGGCCAATCCGCTCCTCGGACACGCCGTAGCTGGGCGCGGTGTCGATGAGGGTGATGCCCGCGTCCAGCACGCCGTTGAGGAGCGCCTCCGCGTCCGCATCGCTCAGCGCTTCACTGCCCACGGGCCCCGCGCCGAAGCCGAGCGCGGACACGGTAAGGCCACTCTTCCCCAGGGGACGTTGAATCATCGGGTGGGGCCCTCTCCACGCGCGGCCAGGTCGATGAAGCCGCGGATCCAGATGAGGTTCACGGCGTCGCAATCATCCTGCGACGTGGGCGTGGTGGTCTCCAGCGCGGCGGTGTACGGCACGCCCTGGCGCATGTACCAGTCGGTGACGCTGCCGTCGTGGAAGACGATGAGGCCGTGCTCGTCGGCGTAGGCGTTGTCATCCACCTTGCGGCTCTTCACCACGGTTGCATGCGCGGCGGCGGCCTCCTGCATGGGGTGATACGCGGCCTTGTCCCCGAAGACGTACGCGTACGTGGCGACGCCGCCCAGGTAGTTGTCCTGGTGGATGTCGAGCGCGGCGTCCGGAGCGGGGAAGCGCGCTAGGTCCGTGCGCACCGCGCGCGTCTCCTTGGGGCCGCCGTCGTACAGGGCCCAGCGGAGGATGGACGGGTCGCCCACGAGCTCGCCGCGCCACTCGCCGGGGGCGACCTCGTAGCGCATGAAGTCGTTGTTGGGCTTCTCACCGCTGCGGTTGTAGCGGGTGCCGTCCTCGAAGCCGGAGGGGTTGATGCAGGGGTAGACGCGCAGGCCCACGCCCTTGGACTTCGCGTACGCGACGATGTCCGGCAGGTGCTTCGCGAGCGTCAGCGGGCCGGCGGGCTCCTCCCCATGGAAGCCGGACGTGATGACGAGCCAGCGGTCGCCCGGGACGATGAGGCGGAAGAGGGGATAGTCGCGCCCCCCTTCCTGTACCTGGCCGTATTCAGAGAGCTCCCCCAGGGAGGCGTGGGAGCGGATGCGTCGAGCGTAGTCGGTGTAATCCACCGTCCGACCATAACCGCGTGCGTCATTCCTGCCCACGAAGGTTCACGGCGATACACGGAATGTGTCATGCGCCGCGCACCGTGGGAGGGCGTTACTTCTCGCCGGTGCGCTCGCGGAACTCGCTGGCGAGCGTCTGGCGCTGGGCGGGAGTGAGCGTGCGGTGGACTTCGAGCACGGCATCCACCGCCTTGTGGGCGAAGGCGCGAGCGGCGTCGATGCGCGCGTCCACCAGCGAGTGGAGCTTCGCGGCGTCGGGCGCGTCGGACGTCAGCTGGGTGACGGCCTCGGTGCGCACGGCCTGCTGCCCTTCCATGAGGGACTGGCCTTCGTTGAGGAGGCGGTCCTTCACTGCGTGGATGGAGGAGCGCTGCGCTTCGGTGGCGTTGAGGTCATCCAGCTTGTCGTCCAGCTTCCAGGTGACCATCTGGTTGATGCGAGCCGGGTCGGGCGTGCCGCGGTGATGGCGGCCCCAGCCGAAACCGGTGAGCAGGGTGACGGCGACGACGGCGGTACCGGCGATGACGAGCGTCTTCTTCATGGCGTGCGGCTCCAGGAGTGGGGGTGTCGTTTCCCGCTGCTTGACTGGAACCAATATGGAAGCCGCCGGTTGCGGTGGTTTGAGCTGGCGGTGAAGAAGTGTGAAGGCTCAGCGGCCATCCCAGAACGCCATGTCGCCGTACTCCCAATCCCAGGGCACCCCGGCTTCACCCAACACGAAGCGCACCAGGTGGGGATAGGCGGGCTCGGCGCGGACGTCGTTGCTCAGGATGAGCACGCAGCGGCGTCCACGCGGCAGGCACACGAGGGTGTTGGCGGTGCTGTCGTTGTGGCCGTTCTTGAAGAACCCACGTCCCTGCGGGCCGTCGAACACCACCACGCCAAGGCCTGCCGCCAGGTCCTTGCGCCGTGACTCCGGCGGCAGTTCGTCCTGGAGGGTAGGGAACTGGCTTCGGGTGGTGATGGGCAGTTGCGGCGAGGTCATCCGGGCGAAGGTTTCCGGCGACAGGCCCTCACCACTCACCAGCGCGGCGGCGAAGCGCGACAGGTCATCGAGCGTGGTGTCCATGGAACCGGCCGCGCGCACCCTGCTGCGTTCGTCGTGCGGTTCCACACTGCCGTCGAGCTTCCAGCCGTCGGCCAGGTTCTGTTCGAAGTCCGGTCGCCACATCATGCTGGTCGTGCGCATGCCGAAGCGGTCGAACACGCGCCGTTGCATCTCCGCGCCCACGTCCAGCCCGAGCCCGCGTTCGAGCACGAACTGCATCAGGATGATGCCGTCGCCTGAGTACGCAAAGCGGCTGCCCGGAGCGAAGTGGATGCGCAGCCTCTCGTCGGGTTCGAGGAAGCCGAAGTTGGCGAAGCCAGGGCTGTGGGTGAGCAGCACGCGAGGAGTGATGTCCCGCCAGCGTTCGTCACCGGCCAGATGGGACCAGGTCGAATAGCGGTTCTCGTCCGGGTAGTCGGGCAGCGGCTTGTCCAGGTACTTCGAGATGGAGGTGTCGAGGTCGATGCGCTTCTCGTCCGCCAGCTGCATCACGACGTACGCGAAGACCGTCTTGGTGATGGACGCGCCGTACATCACCGTATCAGTGCGCAGCGGTTCGCCTTTCGCATCACGGGAACCATAGGCCCGGGTCGCTACGACACGACCGTTGTCGATGACCGCGATGGCCAGCCCCTTCGCGCCAGTCGCGGACATCGCGCGAGCCGCTTCCGCATCCAGCGCGGCCACGTCGGGAACGGGCGGCGACTCACGAACCGCCGACGTCGTCGCACAGCCGCTGGCAAGCAACACACACAGGCTCCAGGCACGTAGGGTGTTCCGCAATCGGCTCTCCTCCAGCGCGAAACATCCGCGAAGCAGGAAGCGTACTACGTGCCCGAGTGCGACTCCCCGCATCCGGGGGAACGCATTCGCGTCCGCGCTGAACGCGGACGTCGCGGCGCTGAGCAAGAAACTCCGGGCGTTCCCTGGGAGGGGGCTCGCCTCTTCGGCTGGCCCTCCGGTTGCTAGCTGGAGTCCCCGGAGCCCGCATCCCCTATCCGAGCTCTCCCCCACGACAGGATGGAACCGCCGTGCCCAACTCTTCCTCACCGTCGACTCCGCAGGTCCCTCTCATCCCCCCTACCACTGAGGTCATCAGCATCCCTGTCGCCGGGCCGCTCGACGTCTCCGGCGACAATGGCGAGTTCCGCCTCATCCAGACCGGCTCCTCCCTGGCCCTGGTCGGAGTCGACGATGACAAGAAGCTCCAGGGCTACTTCAGCGCGTCGACCATCGCCTACCTCAGCCGCCCCCAGGGGAATCCGAAACGATTGGACCCCTGGACCCACTTCACCATCGAGAAGGACTCCACGCAGTCCTCCCTAGCCTTCCTGACCCAGAAGCGCATTGGCGTGGTCGCGAACCGCGACCTCGTCTACATCTTCTGGATCGACACCACGAACAACCTCCTGTGCGCGACGCGGGTCTCCCCCGGCTCCACTCGCTCCACGACGGACTGGTGCCAGGTCTCGCTGCCCTCCACGACGGCGGGAGGCAGCGCGACCCCCGTGAAGATCCTCGCCCACGGCGTATCTGCGTGCGCCGGCAAGGGCGCGACGGAAATCCTGCTCAACTACCTCGTCTGGGATTCCACGCACAACCAGCTGCAGGTCTGGCACCTCGTCCTGGACACGGGTGATTACAATCCGTTCACCAATAACTGGGTTTCCAAGATCCCGTCCTGGTTCGTGACGGCCCCCGTCACCAGTCCCACCCAGACGTCCTCGAACCTTTCGCATCTCGACGTCCGCACCATCCTCGTCACCCAGCCGGGAGCCACCGCCACCGACGCTCCCGTCAACTGCGTCATCGCGGCGTTGTGGGATGAAACCCATACCAACACGACCACCTTCTCCTGGACGCTGGACGCCGCGTGCCACGCCAACGTCAGCGCTTCGCCGCCGGCGCCGATGCTCCTCAACTGGCCCAACTCGACCAGGAGCCGCAAGGCCCTGGGGACGAGCCTGACCGTGGATCCCGCTGGACGACTGGTCGCCCTGTTCGCCGACGGCAACAAGAGCAACGCGATCTCCATCGCCGTGATTCAAGACATCCTGCCCCTGCGCCAGCTCAATGCGTCGGTCGCCGCGCCTGTCTGGAAGGAGTACGGCAAGATATTCACGAGCACGGAAGAGGACACGATGGGTCCTCTCTCGATGTTCTTCTCGGTCGGCGCCATCCCCGAAGCGTCGAGCCAGGACGCAACCACCCTCCCCATCATCCTGGGGATGGTGTGGGTCCGCGAGGCTTCCAGCTCGATCGGTTCGCCCATCCAGATGTCCTCCCTGAAGTATGGCGACTTCAAGATGCAGACCGCCCTCCACCCGCCGAAGCAGGAGAACGCGGGCAAGCGTCTGCTCACGTCGGTATGCGACCCGTTCCCCATGCCCATCCCGGCGCCGGAGGTCTGGGGAAATTCCAGCCCCGACGGCATGGCCGACTGGAACATGTTTGATTACGAGATGAACACGACCCAGGAAGACGTGGTCTTGAATGAGATCAACTTCTCCGCGACCCTGGGATTCCAGACCTCCTCGAGGGCGACCGCCTCCGTGGCCGCGTTCGATGGCCTCAAGGCGGGCGGGAGCTTCGGCCTCTCCGTGAAGGCCGGAGGCTCGGGGCGCTTCGCCTGGCAGGACGGCAAGTTCACGGCCCAGAGCATCAAGGTGCAGACGAAGGCCTACCGGCATCCCTACTACCCGCTCAGCGACGCGTCTCCCTACCTGGTCCGGCCCTACGGGTGCTACTTCGGGCGGTCGCTGTTCTGGCTGCGTTCCCAATACGGCACGGCGGCGAACCTCGCCTTCAACCAGAACACCTCGTTCACTCCGGCGCCGTTGATCGTGGCCCACTGGCCCGTCGTCTCGAAGGACGCGGATGAAACCGCGGCGGGTGACTTCTTCAGCTACGCGTGCACGCCCGGCGTGGTCGACTCCTACACCGAGGCGGCAATCAACGCCCGGATGTTCAACCTGTATACCGAGTGCGTGAACAGGCTGGCGGCCGCCGGCAAGACACCGGCGGAGATCCAGCAGATCTTCACGGCTCCAGACGGAACCGACCTCAGCCAGTTCTACAAAGGCAACAACTACGTCGCCGCCGTCGTCGCGAAGTACGGCACGGAGACCAACATCAATGGCCAGAAGTACCTCAAGTTCGCCATGAGCGGCGGCTCGGTCTGCGACGGCCAGTACCGGGTGTCGAACAGCGAGACCTCGGGCTTCGGCGTCCACCTGGATGTCAACGCCTATGCCGGCTTCGTTCAGGAAGTGGAGGTCGGGACCCCGGGCCTCTCTGCCTCCGGAGAGACGTACATCGGAGGGTCGCTTGACTTCTCCTTCTCGTTCCAGCGCGACTCGACGAGCACCACGTCGAGCGGCGTCGGCGTCTACACCTACCTGAATACGCTGGCGCCGACGCAATCCCTGTCGGCGCGGCTGTACATCCTCAAGGAGGCGTATCTGTGGGCGCTCGAGCTGAAGTACTTCCCGGCCATCGCGCGTGATTGGTACCTCCAGGCCCTGGCCACCGCGAAGCAGCAGGGGGAGTTCACCTCTCCGGCGGAGGAGCCGAACCTGGCCATGCTGGCTGGCACCACGTCGGCGGACAACCTCCTGCTCTACGAGCAGTCGCTGCCCACGCGCTTCATGTTCGTCGTCACGGGCTGGGACCAGGGGCCGCAGCCCTACACGCCCATCAACGTGCCCAGGGACCTGCCCGGTGGATACGACATCGCCACCTTCAACGTCGGCGTTCCGGATGGCTCCACCTTCAAGCTGCCGGGGCCCTGCGACGTGGCCTACGGAGCGAACGGCCACTTCCGCTTCATCCCGGGTGTGACGGGCAGCATCACCTTCAACGCGGCGACCTTCGGGGATCCGCAGTCCGGTGGCGCGAACGTGGGCTACTACCGGCAGGTCGGCTACCCCAACCGCTCGGCGTACAACGTCCAGCAGGACTTCACCCGGGTCTGCGGCGAGGGCCAGACGTATGCCCTGGGCGATACGCCGACGACGGTGGCGTTCGGAACCGACACGCTCTGGAACGTGGTCGGTGGGCTGACAGGGACCGTCAGCGCCTCGGATCCCACGTTCGGAGATCCGGCGCGCGGGAAGGGCAAGGAGCTTCGGATCCTGTCGAAGTAACAGGACGGAGGGCCCCCGGTGGCGGCGTCGTCACCGGGTTGGCCGTTCCAAAGCCAGCCCAAGCCAATGGCTCAGAGCAGCCCGTCCAGGATGAGCCCACGGCGCTGGTAGTCCTGCATCTGCGCGCCGTCGTGGGCCACTACCGGGTGCAGCTCGGGCGCGGTGCGCAGCAGGTCGTGCAGCCACCGCAGCTGGTGTGCCATCGCCTGTGCATCCTCGCCGCCCAGCCAGTTGGTGAGCCGCGGGTGCATCCTCGGGAGCCGGATGTTGTCCTGGTGCCAGGCCACGTCGCCGACGAGCAGGAACTCGCGCCCGTCGACGAGCCGCACGTACACCAGCTGGGTGCCGGGCGTGTGGCCCGGGGCCTTGATGAGGACCACGCCGGGGCGCAGCAGGTGCAGGCGCTCGTACTGGAGCGGAGTGAGCCGGGCGCGCAGCTCCGCGGTGAAGCCGGCTTCCTCCGCGAGCGGGCTTCGCAGTTGTTCGTCCGTGAGGTGGACCTTGCTCGCCACCTCGTCCAGGTATGGCGAGTGCGCGATGCCCGCGCAGTGGTCGAAGTGCTCGTGGGTGACGACCGTCGCGTCCGCGCGGCGCAGCGCCTCCTGGACCCGGGTGTAGGCCGCGGCGTCGAACTCCGAGCCGGGGAACTGGTCCTGCTGTGTCTTCTCGTCGCTCACGACGTCCACGAGCACCGTGCGGCCGTCGGCATAGACGACCTGGTACGCGTTGAAGTCGAAGGAGATATCTCCGAAGCCGCTGCCGGCCACCACGAGCGCGTGGGGCACTCCGGAGGCCCGGCCCACGTGCTGGCTGCGCAATCCGATGGGGAGCGGCGCGCCGGTGGAGACGGCCAGAGCCCGGATGGCGCCCAGGTCGGCGTCGAAGCGCGAGGTCTCCGGTATGTTCACGTCGCTCAGTCCCACGGCCGCGACGACGACCAACACCAGCAACAGGGCCGCGACAGCCAGGCCCACGCGACGCCACAGGGTCCGCTTCATGGCCGGCATCTTGCCGACTCCCGCCGTCGCCCTGCGTGAAATCTCGGCGGTGTGCGCACCGGCTCACGGCAGCTTCTTCCGGGGACCCTGAAGGCGCCATACCCCGGGAGAGGTAAAGACAGCCAACGTCCATCTGGACATCCTGCGCCCCGAACACGGACCTCTTGGGGGCGTCAAACAGGCATGAAGATTCATCGGATGTTGGTAGTGGTCGCGGGACTGTTCCTGGCGGGTTGCGGCGGCGGTGACGACCCGGGGGAGGACAACACGCCTCCGGTGACGTGCTCCGCGGCGAACTGCACGGGCTGCTGTTTCAACAACACCTGCCAGACCGGAAACACCGCCTCCGCGTGTGGCAAGGCCGGGGCCGCGTGCAAGGCGTGCGACGCGGCCCAGGTCTGCAAGACAGAACAGACGTGTGGTGCGGATCCGGCGGGTGTCTGGCTCGTCCAGCCCACGTCCGCTCAAATCACGGCCAGCAACAATGGCACGGCCTGGGATGCGGATGGCTCCGCGCCGGATGTCTTCGTAGAGATGCTCTGCCCGGGGGCGACGGCGGCCTCCTTCACGCCGGAAGTGGAGAGCTATACGCCCGCGTGGACTTCGGGCGGTTGTACCGCCACGGCGGGTCGCCTGCTCGCGGAGCGCTGGGCCTTCCGTGTCTGGGACAGTGATCTCAGCGTCAACGACACCATCACCGGTGTCCTCCTGTATCAGTTCCGGGAGGAGGACCTCTCCGCGGGCCGTGTCACGCTCCAGCCTTCGGGGGGAATGATGTCCATCACCCTCGGCGTGCGGAAGCAACCGTAGGGGCGCGAACCGAAACATGCCCGGGGCCTCCGGTGATGGCTGCGTCACCGGGGTTCAAGCGGCCCACGGTGCCTCGAACCTCGCCTCCCTCCATGCCCTTGGGCGTGCACCTTCGTCCAGATAGGCCGAACTGTCGGACTCGGCGGCTATGACGGGATTCTGCACTCCGTGCCGGAGTGCATGCAGGAGGTGCGAGCGATGGGCAACCGCTGGAGGGCGGTGCTTTGGCTGGGGCTCCTTTGCACGCGAGGAGCTGTCATGGCTTCGCCTGACTCCGGGGCTGCTGTCCCCCAGGAGCCATCCCGCTCCTGGTCATCACTGGCACGGCTGGAGGTGGCGCCGCTCGTGCTCCTTCCGCGCTCAGGCGGCGGTGAGGCCGAAGGCTTTGTCCAACTGGAGCCCACGCTCATCATCGACGGCGGTCCGGAGTGGGGTCTCAACCTCGGCGCACCGGTCAGATTGAGAGCGTGGGGAAGTACGGGCCTCGTGAGGAGGGAGGACTGGGACAACCTCTCCGACTTCGGGCTGGTGGTGCGCGGCCTCAAGCTGGGTTCGAACAACGCGCCCGTAGGCGTCTGGCTTGGCGCGCTGGAGTCCTACAGCCTGCTGTCAGCGCACCTCGTGCGGCGCTACTCCAACCGAAGCAATCCCGACTACCACCCAGCGGGCGGCTTCCTCACCGGGACACTGGGCCCCCTCTACATGCAGGCGTTCGCCTCGGATGTGCTGGGTGCACGCCTCATGGGGGCGGAAGTCGCGCTGGACATGGAGCATGTCCTCTTCGGCCAGCCCCGCGAGCCGGGCCGCTACACGCTGGCCCTCTCCGCCGTGCATGACTGGGGACGGGCAGGAGGACATGCGCCCTCGGTGACACTGGCGCATCTGGATGGCACGGCCGTGGTGGTGGTGCGGCCGGGCTTCGAGGCGCATCTGACCGCGGGTTGGGGTGGACGGCCCGGTGAGGGCGGCGCATGGGGCGCGGTGGTGGGCGTGGGCGCGGATGATGCGCGCTGACGCCCTGGTGCTGGCCCTGGTACTGCTGGCCACGGGATGCGCCTCCGTGCCGCAAGAGCCTGCGCATGGCCGAAGAAGCTTGAGTTACTCGCCACGTGAGACCTCATCATCAGCGTGGGCGGATAATCCGAGCGATGAGCCCCCGCGTGCCTGGAAATCCCTCCCGCACGCTCTTGCCGGATCCGAGCAACGACTCCTGCGCCGCCAGCAGCCTCGCGATGACGTGACAGCAGTTGGAGACAGCAGCAGGAAGGGAGCTATTGGAGGCGCGGCTCGGAGCGCTGCATTGACGCGGAAGGCAGTCCTCGACTCCACGGACGAAGTGAAAAGTTCCCTGAGGGGTGTCGAAGCCGCGTTCTCCAAACTGGCGGCCCGTCCTCCTGACCTCGGGGGATGGGGCCTTACTGGCGACATCTTCACGCGTTTCCTCGACCAGGGCTCCAAGCAGGTGAAGTGGCTTCATGGTGCGTTGGGGAGCGCCACCGCGTTGACGACCGTGGCCTCGGAAGTCGGCGACACGGACATGGAGTTGGGCCTTTTGCGCATGACGGGGCCGAAGCTCCAGGCGGCGCAGTTCGGAACGCTCCTGCTGGCCGCCTGGGTGGACTTCCTGCACCTCGGAGACGCCGTACTTCGAAACTGCCCCATGTGCAGCGCCGAGAAGCTCTTCGTGGACCTGCATCGCGTGCAGGGGCTGATGGAGCCCACGCTCACGGACCTCGCCTCACTGGACCCGGAGCGGGTGGAGGCGGCGACGACCGCGATGCCCGAGTTGATGGGAAAGCTGACGCGCGAGTTCGACACGCTCCAGCGAGAAACCCGCGAGACCATGAAGTTTGGCGGGCAGGTCATCGCGGCGATGCAGGCGGTGGAGATGGTCACGATGATCTCCACGATGAAGATGGCCATGCCACGCGTGCCGCCCTCGGCCCCTGTGACGCTGGGCGTGGGCCGCGTGATGAGCTCCGGTGGAGTCATGGTGGGCTCGCGGATGGTGGTCTCCGCGGAGTGGGTGGAGATGATGCGAAGGCTCGTGCAGGCGGGCGTCATCTCCGTTCCCGCCGCCGGCGCGGCCGTCCTGATTCAAGGCGGACAGGTCACGATGGCCCAGGCGCACCAGGACCTGCCCAAGGGCGTGCGCGACGCGCTGGGGGACAGCCCCGAAGTGCGCGGCATGCAGGTGAAGGGCAGAGCGGGGGCGGGCATGTCGGATGCGCCCAAGCACCATGTGCTGCCGCAGGAACACCGCGAGTGGTTCGAGCAGCGCGGCTTCAAGGGCGACATGGACATCGACCAGTTCTGCGTCCGACTGGAGCAGGCCCATCACGAAGCGATTCACGGTGGAGGGAACTGGAAGCTGGGGCGCATGTGGCCCGGAGAGTGGAACCTGATGATCATGGAGACCCTGTTGGATGCCGAGGTTGAAGCTGGACGAATGTTGACGCGGAATCAGGTCCTGGACATCGTCGGGGAGCGTATGAAGGTCTACAGAGTCCCGATCACGTTCACGAAAGGGAGGAGCCGATGACCGACGGACGTTCATGGCGGGATAATTGGAAGGCCCGCTTGTATGAGCGCGTCCGTGAGCGGGGCTACGACTCACTCACTGCCTTTGCCGAGGCCCGACCCACCGTATCGTTGGTGGCGCTGGCCGAGGAGCTGGGTCCTGACGACGTTGCCGGAATTCAGGTGTACGATGGGTTGGTAGCCGAGGCAGTGCGAAGCAAGCAGGTGACCCGCTTGGTGCGCGGACAACTCGTGCGCGAGCTATGGGGTAGCATCCCTGAGGGTTGGCCAGCCGTGTTGGATGACGACAACCGCTTCAAGGTCGCCAAGGCTCTAGGCCTTTGGTCAGGCATCGTCCCAGAAACTCATAAGCAGAGGGTTAGACTGGCCAGGGAGGCACTTCGCACCAATCCCCCGCCTTCGGGCTGGCGTCCGCTCGGCCCCGACGACGAGTTGCTCCGTACGCTTCTCCCCGATGAGGAAGCCTGACCGAAAGCGGTAGCCCTTCGCGCCGGTGAAGGCTTGGCGGCGGCCCGTCGCTGGCGCAGCCTGTGGAAACGCAATAGGCCGAGACCGTCGTCGCGTCGCGAATGTGGCCGTCGCGGACCGAGGCCTTGATCCCCCGACAGCTTGATCTTCACGGTGATGCGGTCCTGCTCCTCTCCTTCGAACCAGGGCGCTACCATCGCCGCCATGGATTCACCTTCCGACCTATCCGCCACCTCCAGTTCGCCGGTCCCCACGTCGCCGCCGCGCGTGTGGACGGTCCTGGTTGCGTTCGCGCTCCTGGTGACGGCCATCGTCGTCGGGGGCGTCATTTCCGCCAGCATCGCGATGGCGATGGAGATGCTCCGCTCGGGAGTGAGCCCGCAGGACACTGGAGCCATCCAGGCCCTGACTGAGAAACTCAAGTTGATGCCCTGGCTGATGGTCGCGGCCGTGATGACGTCCAGTTGCTTGGGGTTGGTCGCTGCGCTCCTGGGCGGGTTCTTGTCCCCCACGCCGTTGAAGCAGCGGCTGCGCCTGGACGCGGGAACGCCGATACCTGCTTGGGCCTGGGTGGCCGCGCTGGTGGGCTGCTTCACGATGGGGCAGGCGATGGAGAGCCTGTCGATGCTCGCGGGCGTATGGAATTACGCGGCGTCGCTGAAGGGGCTGCAGGCCGCGAGCCAGGGCTCGTTCGTGACCTTCGCGGCGTTGCTGTTCTTCGGCGCGCTGCTGGCGGGCACCGCGGAAGAGCTCTTCTTCCGGGGCTACGTGCAGACGCGGCTCGCAGAACGCTGGGGACGCACGGCGGGCATCGCGGGCGCAGCCACGCTCTTTGGCATCCTGCACTTCGACCCCATCCACAGCCCCATGGCCCTGATGATGGGCCTGTTCCTGGGCTGGCTCGCGGAGCGCACGGGAAGCCTGCGGCTGCCCATCTTCGTCCACGTCTTCAACAACCTGACGTCGTTCCTGCTGTCTCGCTATGCGCCGTCCACCACGGAGCTGCCGGCCTCCGTCCACGTGACGCTGCTGGGGGTGTGCTCACTGGCGTTCGTGGGAACAGTGATGGCGTTGCGGCGGATGGATGCCCGTTCTCCAGAGTCCGTGCTCGCCGGGCCCTGAAGCCCTCAGGGGCCCAAGGCACCGCGAGCCTCACCGGCGGCATCCGGCAGCTCCGCCGCGAGCTTCGCCCTCAGCGTCGCCACGATGTCCGGATGGTCCCCGGCCACGTCCCGCAGCTCCGACGGATCCGACACCGTGTCGAAGAGCTGCACGCGCACCCCATCCGGCGTGGGCAGCTCCAGCAACTTCCACCGGCCCAGATACAACCCCCGGTGCCGCGCCCGGCGCACCGGGCCCTCCCACTCCGGCTTTAGGGCAATCTCCCCCGTGTCGCCCTCCACCATCGCAATCTCATAGATCCACGGATATGGCATGCGCACCGTCTGGTACGGCTGACCATCCCTGTCGCTGAACCAGACATCCGTTTCAATCAACGCGGGCACATCCGGTAGCTGCTTGGGCTCCGGCCCCGGTCGCGCGAGCGGCGCCAACGAGCGCCCCCGGAACGACTCCGGCGCGGGCACGCCCAGCAGGTCCAACACCGTCGGCGCCACGTCCAACGAGCGCGCCCGCTGCGTCACCTCCCGCCCGGATGCCACCTGCCCGGGCATCCGCACCACGAACGGGATGCGCAGCCCCGCGCTGCCCCACAGGTGGTCGCCGTGGCCCTGACCCAGCCCCTCGTCCTCCAGGTGCTCGCCATGGTCCGACACCAGCACGACCAGCGTGTCGTCCCACCGCCCCTGCCGCTCCAGGTCCGCACGCACGTTCCCCACGAGCCCATCAAACGTGCGCACCCCCGCGTCGTAGTTCGCCCCCAGCGCCGCGACGTCCTCCGGCGTGGTCGCGGGCGCATCCGGATCCACCTCCATCCGAGGCGTCGCACCGAACCGCCACGGCCCCCGATACCCCCGCTCCACGTACTTGCCCTCCAGCGGCCACGGCGCGGCGTACGGGAAGTGCGTGGACGACGCGAACACCACGAGCGCGAACGGCGCGTCCTCCGGCAGCCCGTCCAGTACATGCCGGACCCGCGTGCGCAGCGGGGCAGGGTCCGTCAGCTCCGGGAACTCGCCCCGTTCCTTGAACAGCCCCGGCGCCAGCGCCGTCCACGGCAGCAGTGCCACGTGGGTGATGAGCATCCGCTGCCGCACCAGGTCCGGGAAGCGGAAGTCCGGCGCGGACACCCGCTGGAAGCCATACGGAAACCGCGAGAAGTGGTCCCCCGCGTAGTCCGTCACCACCGCCGTGCGGTACCCCTGCGCCTCCAGCGCTGTCGCCAGCGTGGTGAGCTTCGTCTCACGCGCCTCGCGCCCCACCAGCGTGTGCACCACCGGGTGCTCGCCCGCGTACTGCGACGTGAGCAGCGTCGTCCATGACGGCGCCGTGCGCGGCACCTGCACCACCGTGTCGTTGAAGCGCGTGCCCTCCTCCATCAGCCGGTCGATGTTCGGCGACGTGGACCGCGAGTAGCCGTTGCCCGACAGGTGGTCCGGCCGCAGCCCGTCCGACGCCAGGATGAGCAGGTTCGGCCGCGCAGGCACGGTGGGCTCCGGACCCTGTTCCGTCCGCGCCAGTCCCAGCCCCGTGAAGCCCGCCACCGCCGCCGCGGCCGTCACGCCGCCCAGCACGCCGCGCCAGCGGGTCGACTCCGCCAGCCACCGTCCCACCACCGCCAGCACGCTCATCACCGGCAGCACCAACGCCGCGAACGTCCAACCCGACGGCTGCGTGCCGCTCAGCCCCCGCAGCAGCGCCGCCGTCACCTCCGAGCGCTCGTACAGCGTCGCCGCGTACAGGTGCGGATGCCTCGCCATGTCCCCCGCAACCAGGAAGCCCTCCACCACCAGGCACCCCAGGCCGCTCAGCCAGAACACCGCGCGCCGGCTGCGCTCCGCCGCCCACAGCCCGGCCCCCAAG
>NZ_RAWN01000159.1:0-22455 GCF_003668895.1 Corallococcus sp. AB045 | reverse complement strand
GTCCCCCGCCCACCACGGCCACCTTCGTCGCCTGCATGTCCGTCCTCCGTCCCAGCGCCCGGCGCATTCCGGGCATCCAACGGCAACCACGAACAAGGACGAAAAAAGGTTACAGCGCCGGCCGCGGAGCCGCGCCGCGAGGTGACTCCCCCCTCAGCTCTTCGCGGAGGCCGTGTGACGGCGCACCAGCACGTACGCCGCCGGCAGCCCCACCAATACCGTCAACGTGGACAGGGACAGGCCCCCCAGCACGGTGATGGCCAACGGCCGTTGCAGCTCGCCACCCTCACCCAGTCCGAGCGCGAGCGGGACGAGCCCCAGCAGCGTCGCCAGCGTCGTCATGAGGATGGGACGCAGGCGCACGGAGGTGGCGTGGCCCACGGCCTCGGCCGCTGCCATTCCTTCGGCGCGTCCCTCCTCCGCCCGGTCGAGCAGGAGGATGCCGTTCTTCACGACGAGCCCGACGAGCAGGATGCAGCCCATCAACGAGGAGACGTTGAGCGGCGTGCCGGTGAGCCGCAGACAGGCGACGCCCGCCGCGAGCCCCACGGGGACCGAGCCCAGGATGAGCAGCGGGAGTACGACCCCACGGAAGTGGAAGGTCAGCACCAGGAAGACCCCCAGCGTGGCCAGCACCAGCACCAGCACGAGGGCCTGGAAGGACTCGCGCTGACTCTCGCGCTGACCGCCCAGCCGCACCGCCACCCCCGCTGGCTTCTCCAGCGTGGCGAGCCGCGCCTCCACCTCCGCGGTGACGCTGCCCAGGTCCCGCCCCTCCAGCCGCCCCGTCACCGCCACCAGCGGACGCAGGTTGTCCGAAAGCAGCTCCGCGGGCTGGCACTCCTGGCGCACGCGCGCCACCTGCGTCAGCGGAACCATCTGCCCCGAGGCAGTCCGCAGGCGCAGGTGATGGAGCACCTGGGGCTCCGTGCGGTCGGCGTCACGCAGCCGCACTCGCACATCCACCTGCCGGCCCTCGCGGGGGATCGTCCCAACGACATCGCCCAACAGCGCCGTCCGGACCTGCGCCGAGACATCCCGCGTCGTGAAGCCCAGACGGCCCGCCTGGACCAGGTCCACATCCAGGTGGGTCTCCGGAATGCACCCGGTGACGCCGTCGAACAGGTCCGCCAGACCCGGGATGTCCCGCAACCGCTCGGCGACACGGGGCGCGAAATCCCGCAGTACCTGGACGTCCTGCCCCAGCAACTTGACCTCGACGGGATCCGGCGCGCCTTCCAGGTCGGAGAGCACGTCCTGCAGCAGCTCGACGAATTCCAGCCGGACTCCGGGAAGCGCGGCCTCCGCCCGCGTGCGCGTCGCCTCGATGATGTCCTGGCCATGACGCGTCCGCCGCGGGGAGAGCGACACGGTCAGGTCGCCACGCGAGGACTCGGTGGCCGCTGGCGGCCCCAGCTCCGCGCCCAGGCGCCGGCTGGTGCCCATGACCTCGGGGATGTCCGCGACCACCGCCTCCAGCGCGCGCCCCAGCCGGTCCGCTTCCGCGACCGAGGTGCCCGTCGGCGTGAAGTAGTCCACGACGAACGCGCCCTCATCCAGCTCCGGAAGAAACCCCGTCTCCACGCCCCGGCCCAGCAACGCCAACAACACGGTGAGGAGCGCCACGGCGGCCACCAGCACTCCCGGCCGCGCACGCCACTGCGTGAGCATGAACCCCGGGATGACAGGATGGGGCGCGTGATGGCCACCGGGCGCGACGAGCAGCCACCCGCACAGCAGCGGCGTCAGCGTGACGGCCAGCACGAGGGAGAGCAACACGGCGGTGCACAGCGTGAACGCCAGCGCGGTGAAGAACTGGCCGGACACGCCGGGCAGCAGCGACAGCGGCGCGAAGACCACGACCGTGGTGAGCGTGGAGTTGGTGACGGGCCAGGCGATCTCCCGGAGCGCGTCCGCGGTCGCGGCCCACCGCTCCGTCCCCGCCGCCACCCGGCGGTACACCGCCTCCACCACGACCACGGCGTCGTCCACCACCAACCCGATGGCCACCGCCAGCCCGCCCAGCGACATCAGGTTGAGCGTCCCGCCCGCGAGCCAGAGCACGCCAAAGGTCATCGCCAGCGTGGCAGGGAGCACCACCGCCGCGGCCGTCATCGCCCGCCAGGAGCGCAGGAAGAGGCCCACGACCGCGAGCGTGAGCAACCCGCCGAGGATGACCTCGTCCCGCACGTGGGCCACGGACCGGGCGATGAGCCCGGCCTGATCATAGGAGAGCTCGACGTCGATGCCCGGCGGCAGTCCCGCCCGCACCCGGTCCAGCTCCGCCTGGATGTCCCGCGCCAGGGTGACAGCGTCCGCCCCGGGCCGCCGGCCCACGCTGACGAGCACCGCGGGCCGGCCGTTCGCGTACGTCAGGGAGAGCCGGTCCGCGTGCCCCTCCTGGATCCGCGCGACGTCGCCCAGCCGCACGGGCGCCTCGGGCGTCCCACCCACGACGAGCGCCGCCAACCGGTCCGGCGAGTCCACCGGCCCCCGCACCACCACCAGCGCCTGCTGGTAGTGCACGTCCACCCGGCCCGCCGGTTCGAGCACGAGCGCGCTGCCCACCTGGGTGGCGAGCGTGGGCAGGTCCAGCTTCGCCTGCTCCAGCCGCTGTGCGTCCACGGCGATGGAGAGCTCACGAACGTCGCCGCCGACCACGTCCACCCGCCCCACTCCCGCGAGGCCCGCCAGGCCGGGACGCAGCGTCCGCAGGGCGAACTCGCGCAGCAGGGCAGGGTCCACCGTCCCGGTGACGGCGAGGGTCTGGATGGGAAAGGACGACGGGGTGAGCCGCTCGGCGGAGAGCGTCGCGTCCGCGGGCAGTGCGTTCTGCACCTCCGCGAGCCGCGCATTGACGAGCCCCAGGGCCCGCTCCATGTCCGCGTTCGAGTCGAACCAGAGGGATATCTCCGCGGCCGCGCGGATGGTCCGGGAGCGCACCTGCCGCACGCCGATGACGGTGGACAGCGCTTCCTCCACCGGGCCGGTCACGGACAACCGCAGGGTCTGCGCGCTGGCGCCCTTCAGCGTCGCGGCGACGACGATTCGCGGGAAGGTCACCTCCGGGTAGAGGCCAGCGGGCAGGCGGGTCGCGCCGAGCACTCCCGCCAGCGTCAGCGCCGCCAGCAGCACCACCACCCCGGGCGCGTTGCGCCGCAGCAGCGTCAGCCACGTCACCTCAGGACCTCCACCCCGGCGTCATCCGGCAGGGAGTAGCCCCCTTCCACGACGACGCGCTCGCCCACCGCGAGCGGCCCCTGGACGACGGCCCCGCCCACGTCCTCGGAGACGACGTGGACCGGCACCCGGTGGACCCGCCCGTCCCCGAGCCGCGCGACCGCGACGCCCCCATCCTCCTGGGGCAGGAGCGCCGATGCAGGCACGGCCAGCGCGCTGCCCAGCGACGCCACGACGACGTGGGCTCGCGCGGTCGCGCCCAGGCGCAGCTCCCCGCGCGGGTTGGCGAAGCGCAGGCGGACCAGCACGTTGCCGCTCTGCGGATCCACGGAGGGGGACACCGCGGCGACCTCGCCCTCGCGGACACCGTCCAGCCCGTCGACGGTGAGCGTCGCGCGTTGACCGGGTTGGACCTCCGCGGCCTCCTGCTGGGTGACGAACGCACGCAGCTCCAGCGGATCCGTCGCCGAGACCTGGACCACGGGGGGGGTCGCGCCCTCCACCCGCTCCCCCTGCCGCACCCCGATGGCCGTCACGACTCCGTCGAAGGGGGCCTGCAACGAGGTGCGCCCCATGCCCCGCCGCGCCAGTTCCAGGGCGCTCCGGGCCCGGGCCTCCGCGGCGCGGGCGGAGGCCTCCGCGTTCCGGTCCTGCTCCGCGTCCTGACGGGCCGCGACTCCGTGCTCGGCCAGGACGTCCGTGCGCGCACGCTTCTCCTTCGCGGCCTCGAGCGCGGAGGTGGCTTCGCGCAGGGAGGCCTCCGCCTGCTGGAGTTCCGCGGTGGCGTTGACCGTGTCCACCTGGGCCAGGACTTCGCCCGCTCGCACCCGGTCCCCTTCCGCCACGCGCAGCAGCGACAGCCGCCCGGGCACCAGCGGTGAGAGCCGGACCTCGCGCCCGGGCGGCGCCGACAGCAGGCCCGCGACGCGAAGTTCGCGCACGGCCCGTCCCGGAGCCACGAGGGCGACACGGACGCGCGGCAGGGGCGGCGCACCTTCCTCGGGCGGCGTCCGCTGGCACCCCACACCCGAGGCGAAGAGGCAGGCGAGCAGTGCGAATCTAGGGTTCATCGAGGGGCATCCCAGCGGCGAGTTCGAGGTCCGCGAAGGCGGACTGGGCGGCGAAGGCGGCTTCGATGGCCTGCGTCCGCGTCTCCGTGGCCGTCTGGAGCGCGGCGTTGAGCGCCACCCGGGAACTGCGGCCCACGCGATAGGACTCCAGGGCCATGCCCTCCGTCTTCTCCACCGCGGGGAGGATCTCCTCCGAGTAACGAGCGAGTCCCGCCAGCGAGGCGGACAGGCGCGCATGGCTGGAGACGAGCTCCGTCCACCGGGAACGCCGCTCCTCGTTCTGGCGGGCGCGCGCGAGCTCCAGCGAGGCCGCGGCGCGGACCGTCTCTCCGCGTCCCAGGCCAGGGAGGGAGAGGTCCAGGTCGAGCGCGCCGCGAAGATACGTGCTGCGTCCCCCGGGGCCATCCGCCTCCACGGAGACCCCCACCGTGGGCACGGGCCACCGTTCCCGCCGTGACGCTCGCAAGGAGGCCTCGGCCGCCGCCACGTCGGCCTGACGTGCCTCGGCGGCGGGGGACCGCGCGCCTTGGGCCAGCACGGCCTCAAGGGAAGGCAAGGCGGGCGGGGAGGCGTCCACCGGCTCCAGCGCCGCACCCGGTGGCCGGCCCAGCAGCAGGGCCAGCGCCGCCGTGGCGGCGGCGAGCTCACCCTGGCGGGTCAGCCATTGGACTTCCGCGGAGCCTCGCGCGATGCGGGCCTGGAGCAGGTCCAGCTCCGGGGCAGCGCCGGTGTCGAAGAGCAGCACCGCGGCGGCCTCCGACTCGCGCGCGAGCGCCAGTGCACGTGCGGAGGTCTCCAGGAGCTGGCGGGCGCGCACGCATGAGAAGTAGGCACGCCGCGCATCCGCCCGGACCGTGGCCTCGCTCGCGCGGCGCTCGTCGGCGGCGCCACGGGCCGTCAACTCCGCGGCGAGCACACGGGCCGCCCGGGCGCCCGGAGCCGGAAGCCTCTGGGTCAGGCCCACGGTCCACCGGGGATCATTTCCCCCTCCCCCCAGTGTCAGGGTCAGCGGGGAGAAGGTCCGGGCGACCTCCGCGTCCCCGCGGGCCACGGCTTCCTGCGCCCGGGCCTGTGCGAGCGCCGGCGCCTGACTCCTGGCTTCGAGGAGCGCCAGGCGCAGCGTGAGCGGCTCCCCCATCGCGGTGCCGCCACACAGCAGCAGCAGCGTGACGACCCTGGAAGACCATGCACTCCCGCGCCACATCGAAGGACAGTCCTCCCGACAGCACCGTCACCGCCATCACCCGCCGGGGCCGCTCACCGCGAGGAAGGCGGCGGAATGCCCCGAAGCCGGTGGCCGCTTCCGTCCCGGCACGACGCATCTGGCGATGTCCGGCCCTCGCCACACGCGCGTGAGAAAAACCTCATCCGCGGTCGCGCGCGTGCGCGAAGAGGTCGCCGCGATGACTGCCATTGCCCGAAGCCAGGGCCACCCGGAGCCCATCGCCCCGTGGGACTACCGCTACTCCGCGGAGAAGGTGCGCAAGCAGGCGTATGACTTCGACGACAGCGAGGTGAAGCCCTGCCTCCAGTTGGAGCCCCTGCGCGAGGGCAAGTACAATGGCGGGCAGACGGAGACGTACCGCGTCCAGGAGCGCTTCCGGGGCGAAGTGCCGGCCCTGGTGGCCATCTTCGCCAGCAACACCTACGCGGCGGGCTACTACCGCTATCCCTGGGCGGACCTGCCGGCTTCGGACGCCTTCGAGGCCTTCCAGGAAGCCGGAGGTGCCGATGACACGAAGGTGGCCGCGCGGCTGCGCGAGCACGTGCTTTCCGTGGGCAACACCGTGGACCCGTTCGAGGGCTACCGGAAGTTTCGTGGGAAGGACGCGAGCCTCGACGCACTGATGCGCGAGCGCGGCTTCGCGCCCATACACTGAGGACCATGATCGATCACACCGGCATTGGCGTCGCGGACGTCGCCCGCTCGGCGGCCTTCTACGACGCGGCGTTGGGAGCGCTCGGCATCCGCCGCGCCATGCAGCTTCCCGAGGACACCGGCGCGGATGGCATTGGCTATGGCCGGGACTACCCCATCTTCTGGATCGACCGCTTCCATCCCCACGGCGTGAAGCAACACACGGCCTTCGCCGCCACGAGCCGCGCCCAGGTCGACGCCTTCCACTCGGCCGCGGTGGCGGCGGGTGGAACCGACAATGGGCCTCCCGGGCTGCGCGGCGTCGAAACGGGCTATCCCGCGGGTTACTACGCTGCCTTCGTGCTGGATCCGGACGGCAACAACATCGAAGCGGTCTTCCGTGAGCCTTCCCGATAGAGCCGCACCCAGGTCCTGTGACGGCGGCCTCACTGCACGGCGCGCGCGAACTGCCCCGGGGTGATGCCGACGATGCGCTTGAAGTGCCGGTTGAGCTGACTCTGGTCACAGAGCCCGACCTGGAGGGCGACCTCCGCGGGTGCCAGTCCGTGTGACAGCAGCCGCTGAGCTCGCGAGACGCGCAGGTGGGTGAGGTATGCGTGCGGAGGCATGCCCAGCTCCTCGCGGAAGGCGCGGCACAGGTGGAACCGGTTCCAGCCCACCTGATGGGCCAGCGACTCCAGGGTGATGCCCTCCGGAATGGCTTCGTGCAGGGCCTCCACCACGCGCCGGATGGGCCAGCGGTAGCGCCGCTCCAATGCGCCTGAATGCTCCAGACATCCGACCAGCGAGGAGAGGGCTTCGGCCAGGGCCGTCTGGAGCGCGAGGGCGTTGGAGCGCCCCTCCAGGCCCGCATCCAGCACGGCGTGGAGGCGCACGAAGGCGGCCGCCACGGGCTGCGACACTTCGAGTTGGAGCTGGCGAAGCCGGGCGGAGGCCGGCGCGCCCAGCGCCTCGCGGGCCTCGGCGACGAGGGACTCGTCGAAGGCGATGACCTGGAACCGGGCGGGTCCGTCTCGGCGCAGGTCGCGGTGCACCTCGCCCATCTGCTTGAGGTCGACCGTTCGGGGCGAGGAGGAATGGACCTTGCCCCGCCCCCACCACTCCGAGTGCCCCCGCTGCGTCACCATCACGGAGAAACGTTCCTTCACGGAGCGCAGCAGCCGCCCGTCGGTCCGGTAGCGCACCAGTCGCAAGCCCGTCAGTTCCGGGAACAGGAAGGTCTGGATGGACAGGGGGCCATCCACGACGGCGTGAGAGAGAGCGGACACGGTTGGATTCTAGGGATGGGCTTCCCCCCTGGCTTGGGCGAAGTTGACCTGCACGCCATGTCAACAACGTCCAAGCCCGGTGTGCCCCGGCATGGCTACGTCTTGCATTGCACGCCCGGCCCTCCCCTCACCTGGCCGGGCAGGGAGGCGTCATGTCAGGCATCCAGGACAAGGTCATTGCCATCACCGGAGCCAGCAGCGGCATTGGCGAAGCGGCGGCGCTGCTGCTCGCCGGGCGTGGAGCGAAGGTCGTCCTTGGCGCGCGTCGGCTGGAGCGGCTGGAGCCAGTGGTGGAGCGCATCACGAAGGCGGGAGGGGCGGCCCTCTGCGCACGGACCGACGTGAGACTGCGCGAGGACGTCGCCGGGCTCGTCCGCCTGGCCTGTGAGCGGTTTGGCAGGCTGGACGTGCTCATCAACAACGCGGGCAGCCTGGCGACCTCTCCGCTGGACGACCTGCGCGTTGACGACTGGGAGGAGCTGGTCGACACCAACATCAAGGGCGTGCTGTACGGCATCGCCGCGGCGCTGCCGGTCTTCCGCCAGCAGGGCTTCGGGCACTTCATCAACACCGCGTCGACCTCGGCGCACCGGATCGTGCCCGGCCAGGCGGTCTACGCCGGGACGAAGTTCGCCGTGCGAGCCATCTCCGAAGGCCTGCGGCAGGAGGCGGGCCCCAGGCTGCGGGTGACGGTCATCTCGCCAGGGATGACCCGGACGAACTTCCTCGAGCACGTGAAGAATCCGGAGCTCCGGGCCCGGTTCGAGGAGGTCCGGGACAAGCTCGCGATTTCGCCGGATGCGATTGCCCGCGCCATGGCCTTCGCCATCGAGCAGCCCGCCGACGTGGACGTGGGCGAGGTGATTGTCCGTCCCACGGCGCAGGACTGAGCGGGCTCTGGGGTTGAGGGGCCGGCTACCCGCCAATCACCTGGATGTTGTAGGCGATGTCCTTGTTCTCTTTCGCGCGGATCCACTCAAGCAGCCCATCCACCAGGAAGCCGGGGTGGAGGATGAGATTGCCCAAATCGTGCACGGACTGGTCGCGCTCCGCGATGTGCGGGGCCCACTGGTCCTGGGGCAGCGGCGCGAGCAACTGCGCCAGCTCCCAGGCCTTTTCCCGGGCCACATCCATCGCGAAGTTGAAGACCAGGTCCTCCCCTTCCGGACTGATGGCCTCCAGCTGCTTCAGGCGCGGAGACACCTCTCCCAGCTCCACTTCCACCACCGAGACCAGCCGCGCCAGCAGACCGTTGATGCTATCGAAGTCCTGCTTCAACGACGCGAGCTCGCTCCCCGGCGCCACCGTGGCCGCCGCGATGCCCAGGTCCAGGTTGATGTGCGCGTTCATTCCCAGCAGCAGGTGCTGGATGATCAACGGCGAGTCGTCCTTCAGCGAATCGAATGCCAGCTGCCAGGACTTCGTCAGCGTGCCGCCGGAGGCATAGGCATTCCACGCCGCCAGGAAGCGGTTGGCGAAGACGACGTCCAGCCTCCCCATCCGCTCGTTGTCCAGGAAGACATTGCCCGCGATGATCGCCCTCCGAACGTCGACCGTCACCCGCTCGTAGAGCGCGGTGAAGTAGCCAATGCGGTCGCGCGTCCGCAATGACTGGTCGATGATGTCATTCTCCTGCGTGATGACCTCATCAATGGTCGTGGGAGGAACAGGAGTCGCGGACGGAGCAAGGGGAACTGCGACGTTCAGGGCCATGGTGCCAGGAACTAGAGAGGAATTGAGAGCCCCCTGCAATCGGGTGCGCTTTCACCCGTAGGGCAAGCGCCCCCCTGCCCCGACACCGCGACCCGGAAGAACTAGCGGTGCTGGGCGAGGAGCCAATCCCAGAACGCGTAGTTGTCGTACTGCTGCGTCCAGCAGTCGTGCACACCGCCGGGCAGCACGGTGAGGCGCGCGATGTCACTCCCGGTGGCCACCACGCCGGGCTGCAACGTCCACACGGGGCTGCTGGCGCCCGGGAACAGGTACGTCACCTTCTGGGTCGGTGCGGTCACCTGGACCGGCTGGAACAGGCCTTGGTTCTTCGTCACGCCCGTGAGCCATGAGGTCTCAGCCGAAAGGGAGCTGCCGTCCGCGAACGAGTGCACCGCCCACACCGGCACGTTCTTCAGCTGGGTGATGGTGGGACCCGGCGCTCCAATGTTGGTGGCCATGGGCGCCAGCGCCGCCAGACGGCTCCCATACGTGTACGCGTACTGCCAGGCGCCGTAGCCACCGAAGCTGATGCCCGTCAGGTAGATGCGCGTCGTGTCCACGCGGTAGTTCGCCACGATGAAGCTGATGAACGCGTCAATCGCCGCCGGCTGCCAGTTCGCATGCGCGCGCGGCGTGAAGACCATCACCTGATGCTGCCCGAAGTACGCCTTGCCCTGGGCCGTCTTGTGGATGTTCTTCAGCGCCCCATGGCGCGTCACGTAGCCCAACAGGTCCGCCTCCGTCGGAGACGTGCCGAACTCGCCAGCACCGTTCAGGTGGATGATGACCGGATAGGACGTGGTGGACGTCAGGTAGCCCGGAGGCAGGTATTCACCGTAGCCGTAGCCTGCTCCCGTGCTCGCGGGCAGCCGGGCCACGACCTGGTCCTCCGTGGTGATGGTGAGCCCCGCCTCGTGCGTTCCCCAGGTGTCCGCCTCTCCCGGCTCGAAACTCCCCCCGCAGGCGACGGCCCCCAACGCGACAACCAGCGCAATCCATTGCATCCGCATGGTGTTTTCTCCGGGTCTGGGCTTGACGCAGGAGCACTCTGCGATTGCAGATAAAAATAGGAAAGACTCAATTACTCGAATAATCACATTCCACTGCGAATGCGCAGCACCGCCGCAGGATTCCGGTTGAATGGCAATACACATGGACTCCGTGGAGGTACACCTCGCCACGTCCGCCCACGGTTCGCGCCACTGACACCAGCGCTCCTGCCGGGGCCCGGCGCGTCCGCTCCCTGTGCCGCGGGGAACGGCGGCTCACAGCCCGCGTGTTTCACGACATGGAGGGACCGTGGCACGCATGGAGTGCACGCACGCAGGCCAGAACACGGATGTGCTCTTCCGTTTCCTGGTCCAGAGCGCGAAGGACCGCGCCATCTTCGGCATCGACCTGCAAGGGCACATCATCAGCTGGAACCCGGGCGCCGAGCACATCAAGGGCTGGCGCGCCGAGGAGGTCCTGGGCCAGCACTTCCGCATGCTCTTTCCCGAGGACTACCGCCAGCAGGGGCGCCCGGAGAACGAACTGAAGGAGGCCTTCGAAACGGGGCACTACCAGGGCGAGGAGCCCCGGCAGCGCAAGGACGGAAGCCTCTTCATCGCGGAGATAGACCTATGGCTCTTGCGTGACGACGCGGGCCAGCCCTGCGGGTTCGTGAAGGTCACGCAGGACGTCACCGAGCGCAAGCTCGCGGAGGAGACGCTGCGGCAGAGCGAGGCGCGGCTGAGCGCCATCCTCGCCTCGCTGGCCGAGGGCGTCACCCTGCACGACGAACAGGGGACCATCCGCTTCGCCAATGCCGCCGCGGAAGAGAAGCTGGGCCTGTCCGCCAGCCACCTGCGGGGCCGCACCCCCTTCGACCCGCGCTGGGAGGCCATCCGGGAGGACGGCAGCCCGTACCCCGGCGAGGAGCATCCACACATGCGCGCGCTTCGCACGGGTGAGGATGTGACCGGCGACGTGGTTGGCATCCACAAGACGGGAGGCAGCCGCATCTGGCTGTCGATCAACGCCCGGCCCCTCCGCACGCCCGATGGCCGCGTCGTGGGCGCGGTCAGCTCCTTCTTCGACATCACCGCGCGCAAGCAGGCGGAGGAGGAACACGTGGCGCTGCTTGCCCGGGAGCGGTCGTCCCATGCCGAAGCGGAGGCGGAGCGCCACAAGCTCTACGCCATCTTCGATCAGGCCCCGGTGGGCATCGCCATCTACCGGGGCCCCCACCACGTCATCCAGTTCGCCAACCCCGTCCAGTGCCGCTTCTGGGAGCGGAGGTGCTCGGAGGTGCTCGGCAGGCCCTTGATCGAAGTGCTGCCCGCGGAGTTCGGGCCGCCCATCATCGAGAAGGCCTGCGACCCCGTCTTCCAGAAGGGGGAGCCCCGGGTCTTCACGGAGGAGCGCTTCGAGTCCACCCGCCGGGACACGGGCGAGCGGGTGGAGCACTTCTTCAACTTCACGCACGTGCCCATGCGGGACCTGGAGGGCGCCGTCGAGGGTTTCATGGGGGTGGCCTGGGACGCCACGGACGCGGTGCGGTCTCACCAGCGCGCGGCCGTCCTGACCCAGCAGCTCCAGGACCGCGTCGACTTCGAGCAGCAGCTCATCGGCATCGTCAGCCATGACCTGCGCACCCCGCTCAACGCCATCCACCTGACGGTGAGCGCCATGGCCCGCCGCGACGAGCTCGACGCGCGCACCTCCCAGTCCGTGCTGCGCATCCAGTCCGCCGTGCACCGCGCGGTGCGGCTCGTGGGAGACCTGCTCGACTTCACCCAGGCCCGGCTGGGCGAGGGAATCCCCATCGCGCCCCGAGCCTCGGACCTGAACCAGGTGGCCCGGCAGGTGTTGGATCAGGTGGATGCGGCGCACCCCGGCCGCACCCTGAGCGTGCACGAGCGGGGCGACGCGACGGGCGTGTGGGACTCCGAGCGGATTGCCCAGGTGGTGCAGAACCTGGTCACCAACGCCATCAAGTACAGCCCCGAAGCGAGCCCGGTGCAGGTGACGACCCGGGGCGAGGACGGGTGGGTGTGCCTGTCCGTGCACAACCAGGGCACGCCCATCCCCCCGGAGAAGCTTCCTGGCATCTTCGAACCCCTCCAGCGCGCGTCATCGGAGGTGGACTCCACCAGCCGCAGCGTGGGCCTGGGGCTCTACATCGTGAAGCAGCTGGTGGAGGCCCACGGCGGCACCGTCGACGTCACCTCCAACCTCAAGCAAGGCACCACGTTCACCGTGCGCCTGCCCCGGCACGGGGACTCAGGCGGGCAGTGACCTCAGGAACGCCAGCAGGGCGGCGTTCACCTCCGCGGGGCGCTCCTGTTGGATCCAGTGGCCCGCGCCTGGAATGACGAGCACGTCCTGGAGCCGCGGCACCAGGGCCTTCATGGCGTCCAGCGGAGCGAAGGCGCGGGCCGGGTCCTTCTCCCCGGTGATGAAGAGGGCGGGCTGCTGGATGAGGGCCGTCGCCAGCTCGGGCAGCTCCTCCCAGTCGCGGTCCATGTTGCGGTAGCGATTGAGCCCGCCGCGAAAGCCGCTGTGCGTAAGCTCCTTCGCGAAGTGCGCGACGTCCGCCTCCGTGAGCCACGCGGGCAGCGGCTCCGGCACCTGGAGACCGGTGAGGAAGCCGTCGCCCTGGCGGCGCGACTTCACGGCCTCGGCCTGCGTGTCGAAGCCGGGGGCGCCGCCCAGGGTGATGCGGAGCGTCCTCGGGATGTCCGCTTCGAGCTCCGCCTCGGCGATGCCCGGCTCCTGGAAGTAGAGGATGTAGAACCACTTGTCCCCGAACACGTGCCGGAAGAGCTGGGTCGGCGGCATGGGCGTGCGGCCCAGGTGCGGCACGCTCATGCCCACGACGGCGCGGAAGCGGTCCGGGTGCAGCGCGGCGCAGCTCCACGCCATCGCCGCGCCCCAGTCGTGGCCCACCACCACCGCGGTCTTCTCCCCCAGCGCATCGAGCAGGCCCACGAAGTCCGCCATCAGCTGCTTCATGCTGTAGGCCTCGATGGGTTCGGGCCGGTCGCTCTGGCCGTAGCCGCGAACGTCGGGCGCGACCGCGTGGTAGCCGGCGTCCGCGAGCGCCCGGAGCTGGTGGCGCCACGAGTACCCGGACTCCGGCCAGCCATGGAGGAGCAGCACCAGCGGGCCCTGGCCGGCCTCGGTGAGGTGCAGGTGGATGCCATTCGTCCGGACGGTGCGGTGGGTGATGTCGGCCATGGGAGCGTTCTGCACGACGCCCGGCCCGCTGTCATTCCACGCGTGACGGTGGGTTCGGATGATGACGGAGGGCATCGGGCCGGTGACGGGAGTCACCAGGTCCGGGCCCCACACGGGCTCCAGCGCCCCTGCGCGTGGCCCGTGAAATCCATGGGTTGTCCGCGCCCGCCCGGTCCGTGGGGGCTGGCACACCGGCTGCTATGGGGTCCTGCATCGCTTCACCGAACCCCAATCCCTTTCGAGGTCCCCCGCCATGGCCATCTCGCCCCTCCGCAGCCCCTCCGCTTCCGTGTCCCGCATGCCGGTGCAGGACGCAGCCTCTCCCCGCCTCGCGGGTCGCCCGGGTGGCGTGGACGGGTTCTCCTCCGCCCAGAAGCCGGGCTCGCCGGGGCTCGCGGCATTCCAGAAGGACGGCTTCGACATCGGCTCCGGCAAGGGCGCGGAGCTGGGCAAGCTGCTCCAGGACACGCTGTCCGCGCTGACGTCCATCGTGCAGCTGGTGGCGCAGGCCGTGCCGGGCGCCGCGCAGGGTGTTTCCGGTGCGCAGGGCGCCTCGGGCGGCAAGTGCGGCACGGGTTCGCAGCCCTTCTCCGACAGCAGCTTCACGCCGCAGGACTCGGCGCGTCCTCCCGTGGCGCTCAACGGCAACACCGGCGTGGTGGGGCCGGCGGCGTCGCAGTCCCAGGCGTCCAATGGCAACACGGGCGTCGTGGGGCCCTCGGCTTCGTCCTCGAGCGGCGGCACGAAGCTGGGCGGCAACCTGCCCCCGGGGCTGGAGAAGTTCCGGAGCGCCATCGAGTCCGCCTCCGCCAAGACGGGCATGCCGGCGGAGATGCTGGCCGCGCAGATCTGGCAGGAGTCGCGCGGCAACCTGGAGGCCGTCTCCACCAACGGCGGCAACGGCCTGACGGACACGGGCCTGATGCAGGTCAACCCCAACACCTACGGGGAGCTGCAGGCGAAGCACCCGGAGCTCCAGGGCAAGAACCTCTCCGACCCGGAGACCAACATCCTGGCGGGCGCCTTCTACATGAAGGACATGAAGGCGCAGTTCGGCAGCGATGACCTGGCCCTGCGCGCCTACAACTCCGGCCCCAACGGCGTGGACAAGAGCAACCCGGACGCCATCCCCGCCGGCACCGGCGACGCCACCTACGTGCAGAAGGTGAAGTCCTTCATGAACACGCTGGCCACCGGCCAGGGCTCGCTGCCCGCGTAGTTCACGCGAGCGGCACGTACAGCTCCGTGCGCAGCTCCGCCGGAGGCACCTGCATCGGGTTGTTCCGGTAGATTTCGAAGCTCACGCCCTCCCCCACCCGGTGGCCGCTGTCCGGCAGCCACTGGCCCATCAACCGGGCCCATGCATCCCCCAGCTCCGTGTAGGGCCCCACGTGCACCGTGGACGCGTAGCGCCCCGCCGGAAGCCGCCGCTCGCCCAGGACCTCCGGCAGGACGGCATCGTCGGGAATGACGACGGCGGCCTCCGAGCGCAGCTGGTCCTGCGGCGTGGACTCCGGCTCGTCGTGGTACACGGCGAGCATCGTGCCCCCCGCGTGCCGCAGCAGGCCCGCCGCTCCGGCGAGCTGGCCCAGCTTCTGGAACGCCTCCGAGATGCGCGAATAGGCCCCGACATGGGGCACCGTCGCCAAACGCAGCGCCGGCAACTCCTTGAGAACCACGTCCATGGTGTGACCTCCGGGAATGGGGAAGGCCCATGCGTTCCTGGGCGCTTCCGGTTGGAAATGGATGCCAGAGCGCGACGTGAGCCAGGTCTGGCGTGGGCGCACGCAGTCCTGCCCGGCACCGGCCGGGCTCCGGCGGAACTCCGAGGGCGGAACGCCATACGCGGCGCGGAAGGCCCGGGTGAAGGCCTCGTGGGTGTCGTAGCCCGCCTCGAAGGCGATGGCCGTCACGCCCTCATCGCCCTGGAGCAGCTGGAGGGCCGCCCGCTCCATGCGCAGGCGCCGGTGCAGCTCCAGCGGCGTCTCTCCCACCATGCCCCGGAAGACGCGGTGGAAATGGAACGGTGAGAGCGCCGCCTCCTTCGCGAGGGCGGTCAGGTCCAGCGCTTCATCGAGCTGGTGGACGATGCGGTCGACGGTCCGTTGGACGGCCGCCGCGTAGAACGATTGGGTCGCTGCCTTCACGCGACGAAACCTACGCGCGCTCCAGACCGGGGGCTTGATGCGCCTTGCGGTTTTTCAGGCCCCCGTCATGACGCGTCCATGACCGAGGGGCCGTGGAGGCATGGAGCAACGGACCAGGGGACCGGTGCAAGATGCCCCGCCATGCCCCCTACCCACATCCCCTCGTTCGTGTTGGCCGGGCTGTCGTCCGGATGCCTGCTGCTCGGCGCGTGCTCCAGCGCCGCCAGCCCCGTGGAGTCCCTCTCCGTCCGGGAGCTGAACATCGTCGACGAGCACGGCCAGACGCGCGTGCGCATCGCGGCGCCGATGCCCGACCCCCAGGGCCTGAAGCGCGCCGTCACCGCCTACGGCATCCAGTTCCTGAGCCCATCGGGGCAGGAGATTGGAGGGCTGGGGATGATCGACTCCATTGGCTTCCGTGGGCTCTGCTTCGACAGCGAGGCGGGCTACGAGGCCATGTGCATGAGCCTCATCGAGGGACAGCCCAGCATCACCTTCCGGCATGACTGGAAGGAGCGCATCACGATGGGCGTGGTGGATGGCGTGGCGAGCATCGTGGTCCACGACGCCCAGGGCAACCCGCGCATCAAGCTGGAGGTGGACAAGGACGGCAAGACGCGGACCGTCGGCGTGACGCCCGAGCCGGCCGCCCCCTGAGCCACGTCAGCGCGCGCCGGTCCCCGGTGCTCCGGGCAGGTGCACGGTGAGGCGCGCGCCGCCCAGCGGGCCATCCTCCACCTGGAGGGTGCCGCCGTGCTGGGTGACGATGGCGTGCACGATGGAGAGCCCCAGCCCGCTGCCGCTCGCCTTCGTCGTGAAGAAGGGCTCGAAGAGCCTCCCCCGCGACTGCACCGGCACGCCCGGCCCGCTGTCGTCCACGAAGAGCGCCACCTCTTCTCTTTGCGCGCTCGCGCTGAAGCGCACGCGGCCACCCGGCGGCGTCGCCTCCAGCGCGTTGAGCGCCAGGTTCAGCAGCACCTGCCGCAGCCGCTCCTCCTCCCCCCACACCTCCAACGCGCCCGGCGGCTCCACCTCCAGCGTCACGCCGCGCTGCTCGGCCTGCCACGTCAGGAGGCTGCCCACCCGCTCGAACAGCGGCGCCACCGCCACGGCGTCCGACCTGAACTCGCGGGGACGGGCGAACTGGAGGAAGTCCTCCAGGATGTGGTCCAGGCGGCGGATTTCATCCCGCACCAGCAGCAGCGGCTCCAGGAGCGGCCCCTGGACAGACTCCTCCAGCCTGCGCACCCGCCGCTCCAGGACGGTGAGCTGCAGGCCAGCGGCGTTGAGGGGGTTGCGGATTTCATGCGTCAGGCCCGCGGTCAGCGTGCCCACCGCGGCCAGCTTCTCCGACACCTGCGCGCGCCGGGACAGCGCCTGCTTCTCGCGGTGCAGCCGCACCTGGCGCAGCGCCTGCTCCAGGGTCACCAGCAGCTCCGGCGTGGCGCAGGGCTTGAGGAGGTACGCGCACGCGCCCGCGTGCACCGCGGCCACCGCCGCCTCCAGCATGCCCAGGCCCGTGAGCAGCACCACCTCTCCGTCCGGCACCAGCGCCTTGAGCCGGGGGGCGAGCCACGAGCCCTCTCCGTCCGGCAGCCGGACGTCCACCAGCGCCACGTCGAAGCCCGCCTGCGCCCGCTCCAGCGCCCCCGCGCAGCTCGTCGCGCTGGAGACGACGTAGCCCTGGTCCTCCAGCAGCTCCTTCATGTTGTCCAGGAACGCCGCGTTGTCATCCACCACCAGCACCCGGGGCCGCTCCCCCGCGCTCCCCGTCACGCGCGCTCTCCGTGCACGTGCTCCAGCGCGGCGAGCAGCGCCCCGGTGTCGAAGGGCTTGCGGACCAGCCGGCCCTCGAAGTCCGCGGGCAGCGCCTCCGGGTAGGCCGTGACGACGAAGGGGGTGGTGCCGGGGAAGCGCTCCCGCACGCGGCGCAGCGCCTCGCCGTCGGGGCCGCCCGGCACGCGCAGGTCCACGAGCGCCGCGAAGGGGTGGACGGACTCCAGCCCCACCACGTCCGGCACCGAGCGCGCGACCACGGCCGTGAAGCCGCGCTCGCGCAGCACCTCCGTGAGGTTGTCCGCGAGGTGGGCGTCGTCCTCCACCAGCACGACGAGCCCGTCGCGGCGGGCCCGCGTGAGCAGCTTCATCAGCGCGGGCACCGGCACCGGCTTGGGCAGCACCGCGAGCACGCCCTCCGCGCGCGCTCGCGCGAGCTCGGCCTCGCCGGGGTGCGCGGTGACGATGATGGCCGCGAGCCCCGGGTCCCGCTGGCGCAGGTGGTGCACCAGCGCGGCGCCACTCATCCCGGCCATGCGCATGTCGGTGATGAGCACGTCGTAGCGCACCTCGCGCGCGGCCTGGAGCGCGGCCTCGCCCCCGTCCACCACGGTGGCCGAGTGGCCTTCGTCCTCCAGGATTTCCGCCAGGTTCTCCGCGAAGGCCCGGTTGTCATCCACCAACAGGAAGCGGCCCATCAGGAAGGCTCCAGCGTCAGGGGAAGCTCCACCACGAAGCGGGCCCCTCCCGGCCCGGCTCCGGAGGGAGCGTACGCGATGCCGCCGCCATGCCGTTCGAGGATGCGCCGCACCAGCGCCAGGCCCAGCCCCAGCCCGCGCGCCTTCGTGGTCATCAGCGGCTCGAAGACGCGCGCGCGGATGGCCGGGTCCAGGCCCGGGCCGCTGTCCTCCAGCACCAGCCGGACCCGCCGCGCCCCGGCTTCTTCCGGGACGTCCGCCGTCAGCCGCACCTCGCCTTCGCGCTCGCCCAGGGCCTGCACCGCGTTCTGCAGCAGGTTCACGAAGACCTGGCGCAGCTGCACCGCGTCCCCTTCCAGCGGGGGCAGGGCCTCCAGGCCCTCCTCGCGCACGCGCACATGAGGGGGCGGCGCGACGGCCTTCCGCGCGGAGGTCCAGACCTCCGTGAGCCGCAGCGGCGCGCGGACCAGCGGGCGGGAGCGGATCATGTCCAGCAGGCTGGTGATGATGTGGTTGGCGACCCCCACCTGTTCCCCGATGCGGTCCAGGTGCTTGGCCACGCGCGCGTCCTCCGTCGCCGCGAGGCGGCCCTTGAGGATGAAGAGCGATGTCTCGATGACGCCCAGGGGGTTGCGCAGCTCGTGGCCGATGGAGCCCACGAGCTGCCCGAAGGTCGCCAGCCGCTCGGCCCGGGCCGCCTGGGCCAGCAGGTCCTCGCGGTAGGTGTGCAGCATGATGGCGAGCTCCAGGTCGAGGATCTTCCCCAGCGCCCGGCCCAGGCGGGCGGCCCGGGCGGAGTCGTCGCGCAGCGCCTCCTCCATCACCGCCGTCAGTTCCTGGCGCAGCAGGTTCATGGCGCCGAACATGTAGTGCTGCGGCAGGTGGATGCGCACGTGCACCCGTCCGATGCGGCAGCGGCGCTCGAACCAGGCCGCGTCCCACGGCCCCAGGAGCAGCGACCCCATCCAGTCCTGGAGGGTCACCTTCAGGTGGCCCACCTGGCTCTCGCCTCCCTCCAGCGCCTTGCGCGCCCCCGGGTGTTCGAGGATGCGCCGGTAGAAGACGTCCGCGATGCGCTCGAAGTGCGCGCAGGCGATGGGGTGCAGCTCCCGCAGGGCCTCCCCGTCGCTGGCGGAGAAGCCCACGTAGCGCTGGAGCTCCTCCAGGATGTCCTCCGTCACGCCTCCAGGTCCGGCTTCCATGGCGAGTCCCTTCCTTGCGCGCGGGGCCTACGACGCGGCCGGCTCCTCGTCCGGGCCGGGGCCTCCGCCGCCGTATTCCTTGAGCTTGTATTGGATCTTCCGCACGCTGATGCCCAGCACCTCCGCGGCGCGCGTGGTGGAGCCCTGCACCATCTCCAGCGTGCGGAGGATGGCCTCACGTTCGATGACGGCGAGCGTCGCGCCGGGGATGAGCCGGTCGCCGCCCCCGGCGCTGGGGCGGGGGCCGCGCAGCACGGGCGGCAGGTCGTCCGCCGTGAGCTCCTCTCCCCGCGCGAGCACCACGGCGCGCTCCACCACGTTCTCCAGCTCGCGGATGTTGCCCGGCCAGTCGTGGCTCATCAGCGCCTCCAGGGTGCCGGGCGCCAGCCCCTTCACGGCCCTGCCATGGGCCGCGTTGCAGCGCTCGATGAAGTGGCTCACCAACGCGGGGATGTCCGCCTTGCGCCGGCGCAGGGGCGGCAGCGTCACCGCCACGACGTTGAGGCGGTAGTAGAGGTCCTCGCGGAAGCGGCCCGCCTTCACCTCCGCCTCCAGGTCGCGGTGGGTGGCCGCCACGATGCGCACGTCCACCTTCAACGTCTGCGTGCCGCCCACGCGTTCGAACTCGCGGCCCTGCAACACGCGCAGCAACTTCACCTGCACGGCCGGGGAGATTTCGCCAATCTCGTCCAGGAACAGGGTGCCCCCGTCCGCCAGCTCGAAGCGGCCCTCCTTGCGCGCCACTGCGCCGGTGAAGGCTCCCCGCTCGTGGCCGAACAGCTCGCTCTCCAGCAGGCCCTCGCTGAGCGCCGCGCAGTGCACCTTCACGAAGGGGCGCGCCTTGCGCGGGCTGAGTTCGTGCAGCGCCTGGGCCACCAGCTCCTTGCCCGTGCCGCTCTCCCCCAGGATGAGCACCGTGGCCCGCGTGGGGGCCGCCTGATGGATGAGGGAATAGACCCCCTGGAGCTCGGGCGCGTCCCCGATGATGTTGCCCACGCGGAAGCGCTCCGCCACCCGCTCCCGCAGCTGCCGCGCCTCCTGCTTCAGCCGGCGTGTCTCCAGCGCCTTGCCCAGCACGACGAGCACGGCGTTCAGGTCCAGCGGCTTGGTGAGGTAGCTCTCCGCGCCCAGGCGCATGGCCTCCACCGCCGCCTCCACCGTGGCGAACGCCGTCATCATCACGAAGGCCGCGTCGCTGCCGTCCTCCTTCGCGCGGCGCAGCAGGGTGACTCCGTCCATGCGCGGCATCCGCACGTCGGTGAGCACCAGCGCGGGTGAGAAGTCCGGGAGCGCGGCGAGCGCCTCCGCGCCGTCCGCGGCCTCCCGCACCTCGTAGCCCTCCTCCGAGAGGAGGGTGGCCAGGGCGCGCCGCGCGTTCACCTCGTCATCCACGACCAGGATGCGTTCTGGGGCCATGCCCCTGCTTAACAGACATGAATCCAGGGCCTTCATGCGTTCGCGTCCCGGGCCCGCGCGTCCGCGCACGTCAGGCAGCAGCGCGCCTCCGGGACGGCGAGCAGCCGCTGCCGGCCAATGGCGCCCCCACACCGCTCGCAGCAGCCGAAGCGGCCCTGCTCGATGCGCTCGAGCGCCGCCTCCACCTCCTCCAGCTCGCGCGGCGGGAGGCACGCTCCCCGCATGGGCGGCCGGACAGCCACCGCCTCGCCCGCGCGCGAGGCACGCAGCGCGTTCCGGCGGGACAGGAGCATCCGCAGCGCCAGGGTCGTGATGGAGTCACCGGGCATGAGGTCCTCGTCCGCGCGGGCTTCAGGAGGCCGGGGGAAGTGACAGGGAGGCGGAGCGCTTGCGCCGCGCCGCGAGCACGCCCGGCGCCGCGAGCACCGCGACGGCCACCGTCACCAGCGCGGCGCCCGCCAGCTCCCGGGCGCTCACGCCGGGGAGCCCCAGCCACGCCGAGAGCACGGCCGTCGCGCCCACACCCGCGAACACACTGGAGGCGCGGTTGATGGGCACGGTGAAGGTGTTCTCCCGCGCATCCAGCAGCACCAGCCCCCCGAAGATGCCGCTGCCCTGGGAGAGGAGCCCCACGGCCAGCTCCGCGGCCAGCGTGGGCCGCGTGAACATCCCGGTGAAGCCCTCGCGCAGCTGCGCCGCCGCGCCCCCCACGCCCGCGAAGGCCCACAGCGCGAGCAGGACGACGAGCGCGGGCGCGGCCACCATCTGCTCCTCCACGAAGTAGCGCTCGCGCGCGCCGGGCACGTGGTTCTTCGCCAGCCGGCTCATGAAGCGCAGCCGCACGAAGTAGCTGAAGACGTACACCGCCCAGTCCAGCCCCGCCACCAGGGAGAGGCGCGGATCCGCGCCCGGCCCCGTCGCGACGAGCAGCGCGGCAAGGCTCACCCCCAGCGCCACACGGGAAGGCCACGCGACGCTCCGGCCGCTCACCGCGTCCACCAGCGGCGCGAGCACCAGCACGCCGCCGCGCATCAGCAGCATCATGAAGACGATGGAGGTGCCATCGAAGGTGTACGCCAGCGTGGTGGTGGCGATGATGCCCGTGGTGCACAGGCCCGACAGGAAGGTCCAGCGCCCCGGCCAGGGCAGGCTCACCGGCCCGAAGCGCCGGCGCCCCGCGTACTGGAAGGCGCCGCTCCACGTCAGGTACGCGAACATCCCCGCGAGCGTGGCCAGCGCCGTGGAGGGCAGCAGCACGAAGCCCGGCAGCCCCGCGGTCATCCCCGGCAGGGCGCCCAGGCTCAGCGCCTTCGTCAGCGCGCTATAGGGCAGGTAGCAGGCGAAGTACCCCAGCGCGAACCACCCGATGGCGACCGGGGCCTTGGGAGACGGACTCATCGTCCGCTCGCCGCGCACCAGGGGCAGCACCGGGCCGCGGGCAGGACCTGGAGCCGCTCGGGCTCGATGACGGTGCCGCAGCCCTCGCACCGGGGCAGGCCGTCCGCCGGAAGGTGTTCCATCGCGCGCTCCAGCGCCTCCAGGGCTCGCGCCTCGCGAGCGTCGAGCGCGTCGAGCAGCCGCGTCTCCTCCAGGGCCATCGCGCGGTCCACCCACTCGGGGGCCCCGGCGCCGGTGACTTCACGCAACAGGTCCCGGTGCTTGCGCCTCAGCTCCAGCAAGGCCCGCCACCGCTGGCGCAACCTCTGGCCTGCCTCTTCACGCGTGGCATTCATCGAGCGTCCTCCGTCTCCCGTATCGCGTCCCGGGCCCCCCACTGCGCGCGGCCCACCCCCATTGCTCTACAGGATGCATGCCAGTCTTGTCCCGGGCCATGAGTGGCGCCCCCCGCAGGAGTTGCACGAAAGCCCCCGTGCACCGCGCAACG
>NZ_RAWN01000158.1:0-22536 GCF_003668895.1 Corallococcus sp. AB045 | reverse complement strand
CCTCAGGCCTCCTCCAGCACGTGCGACACCACCCAGAGCGGCGTGTCCCCACACTGCACCAGCAGCTCGTCCCCCTGCCGGGCCAGCAACGTGCCCGGCTCCGCGCGAGGGTCTTCGCCCCGCCACGCCCGCGTGCGCTGAACACGAACCCAGCGGCCATCCAGCCGGGCCCGCGCATCCCCCCTCCCCTCACGCCACCCGGCGAAGCGGCACGCGCGCACCTTCAGGTGCACGGAGCGCGCGCTGTCGCGCCAGTCGATGTCCCGGTACGCCGGCTCGAAGAAGGGCGCGAAGGTGGCGTCCGCCTCCGCCTGCCGCTCGCCCACGTCTCCCCGCGCCACGCGCTCCACCACGCCGGGCAGCAGCCGGCGCGACGCGAGCATCAGCTTCTCGAAGACCACCTCCTCCGTGTCCTCGTCCTTCACCGGGAACATGCCCTGCGCGAGCACGGGTCCGGTGTCGAAGCTCGCGTCCATGCGGTGGAAGGTGAGCCCCAGCTCGCGAGCGTCCTCGCGCAGCGCCCACCCCAGCGGACAGGGCCCCCGGTACCGAGGCAGGAAGGACGGGTGCACGTTCACCGCCCCCAGGCGAGGCATCGCCAGCGCCTCCGGTGGCAGCCGCCACGGGAAGAAGAAGCACAGGAGGAGGTCCGGCTTCAGGCCCGCCAACCGGGGCGTCAGGTGCGCCCGCTCGCTCACCAGCAGCACGTCCACCGACGGCGGCGCGGCCTCGAAGAGCCGCCCCAGCTCCGCCCACCCCTCCATGTCCAACGGGCGCAGGCCCCGGATGCCCGCCGGAACCACCAGCGCCACCACGTCATGCCCCTGGGCCCTCAGCGCCAGCGTGAAGTCGTGCGCCACCGCGGGGGCCACGGTGAGCAGCACGATGCGCCAGCCAGACGCGGCACCCGGAGTCGGCATGGCCGTGTCCTAACAGTTCACCCGCCGTATGCGCCCGGCCAACGCACGCGCCATGCCCGGAAATGAAAACGCGCTCGCCCCGGGATGGGACGAGCGCGTGGGCTCAACCGAAGTGCTTCCAGTGCGTCAGACCGCCTTCAGGCGGGGCGTGCGCGTCTTGGGCGCGGGGGCGGCGACGGCCTCACGGAGCGCGTCCTTCTTGTCCGTGCGCTCCCAGGTGAACTCCTTCTCGGAGCGGCCGAAGTGACCGTACGCGGCGGTCTTCTGGTAGATGGGCCGCAGCAGGTCCAGGTGCTCGGTGATTTCGCGCGGGCGCAGGCCGAACGTCTGGCGCACGGCGCGGGCGATCTGCTCCTCCGGCACGGTGGACGTCCCGAAGGTCTCCACCATCACGCTGACAGGCTCCGCCACGCCGATGGCGTAGGACACCTGCACCTCGCAACGACGGGCCAGGCCCGCCGCCACGACGTTCTTCGCGATGTAGCGGCCCATGTACGCGGCCGAGCGGTCCACCTTGGACGGGTCCTTGCCGCTGAACGCGCCGCCACCGTGACGGCCCATGCCGCCGTAGGTGTCGACGATGATCTTCCGGCCCGTGAGGCCCGAGTCGCCCATGGGGCCGCCGATGACGAAGCGGCCCGTGGGGTTGATGAAGAACTTGGTCTTGTTGTCGATGAGCTTCTTCGGCAGGACCTTCAGGATGACGTCCTCGCGGATGGCCTCCTGGATCTTCTTGTTGGAGACGTCATCCGAGTGCTGCGTGGACAGCACCACCGCGTCGATGCGCAGCGGCTTGCCGTCCTTGTACTCCACCGTGACCTGGCTCTTGCCGTCCGGGCGGATCCACGGGTGGTTCTTGCGGCGCACCTCCGCCAGGCGGCGGGTCAGCGCGTGCGCGTAGTGGATGGGCGCGGGCATCAGCTCCGGCGTCTCGTCGCACGCGAAGCCGAACATCATGCCCTGGTCGCCGGCGCCCTGGTCCTTCTTGTTGTCCACGCCCCGGGCGATGTCCTGGCTCTGGCCTTCGATGGCCACCATGACGCCGCAGGTGTGGCCGTCATAGCCCATGGAGCTATCGGTGTAGCCAATGCGCGTGATGGTCGAGCGGACGATCTTCGGGATGTCCACGTAACAATTCGTCGTCACCTCGCCCGCGACGATGGCGAGGCCCGTCTTCACGAGCGTCTCCACGGCGACGCGCGCCTGCGGATCCTTGGCGATGATGGCATCGAGCACACCGTCGGAGATCTGGTCGGCGATCTTGTCCGGGTGGCCCTCGGTGACGGATTCAGACGTGAACAGGAAGTCGGTAGGCATGTCTTCTCGGGCTTCGCGCTAATTCGGTGACGCAGCGCAGGGGGCGGACACTAAACGTGCGGTCCCAGCAGAGTCAAACCTGTCGCTACGGGGGTTTATTCGACGCAAAGCGCCCTTCGGCCGGGCGGACCTGACGCCACGGGTGTGCCTGCCCGCCGGATGAATTTAATGGTTCGCGCGGCGTTCCCCTGGGCTACAGGACCCGCGCCCTTCTTCTGGAGGTCACAGACCCATATGAACGCCACTGCCCGCATTCGCACCCTTCCCTTCCTGGTTGCCCTCACCTTCGCCGTGCCCGCGCTCGCCGCGCCCAAGGCTTCCGAAGCCATCACCAAGCCGGTGAAGACCGTGGTGCAGTCCGTGCGCTACGAGAAGGACCTCAAGGCCCTGGAGAACCTGGGCAGCGACCAGCAGGGCCTCTTCCTGCTGGGGGACGAGTGGTCCAAGGCCACGGACGCCCAGCGCAAGGAGTTCACCCAGCTCTTCCAGAACCTGTTCGCGAAGATCGCCTTCCCCAAGGTACGTGAGAACTTCAAGAACCTGGACTCCATCACCTACGACGAGCCGCAGGTGACGGGCGACAAGGCGCTCGTGGGCTCCACCATCTTCATCAACCACCCGCTGAAGAAGCAGGAGATGAAGCTCAAGTACGCCGTGGAGAAGGTGGGCGGCGGCTGGAAGGTCGTGGACGTGTCCGTGCTGGGCGACTCCATGCTCACCGGCATCCGCGATGATCAGGTCCGCCCCCTCTTCAAGGAGGGCGGCTGGGAAGGGCTGCTCGGCGCCATGCGTGCGAAGAACAACGAACTGGGTTCGGTGAAGCTGAAGTAATCCAGTCAGCTGCTACCTGGACGGCCAGGCAACCAGGGCCCCGCCGACCCTCCGGGTTCCGGGGGAGGCGCGGTCCGGTTAGGCTAGGGCGTTCCTCCTCCCCCGGAGCGCCTGGCGAATGACTGTTTCGACCCCCGCCCCGCGGCTGCTGCTCCGGGGTGTGCCGTCCGACCGTGAGATGGACGCGTTCTGCGTCCAGTACGCGCCCCGGGCCCCCGGCCACCCCGCGGTCCGGGACCTGCTCCGGCTGCTGTCGGAGGTCCCCGGTGACGGCCTGGAGCCGCGCCTGGAGTGGGTGGAGCGGTGGATCCACTGGATGCGCGACCGCATCCCCGCCCACGGCCTCACGGAAGCGGACGACCGCGCGCTGTCCCCCGCGAACTCCCGGCTGTCCCTGCTGGTGCGCGTGCTGGAGGGCGAGAGCGCCCTGCGCGCGTCCGTCACCCGGCTGGTGGCGGGGGTGTGCGCGGGCAGCCGGGGCCTGAAGCTCTTCGCCCAGGTGGGCCTGAGCGCGGGCAACGGCTTCTTCTCCGAGCTGACGGACCGCTTCGTGCGCGGCGTGCTGCCCGCGCCGCCGGAGCCGGGTGAGCTGTCGGAGCTGCTCCTGCGCCTGTTCCCGGTGCCGGAGGACGCGGAGTGGCTGGGCGCGCTGTCCCCCATGCTGCTGGCGCGGCTGACGGCGCTGGTGGGCGAGCCTCCCCCACCAGAACCCACCCCGTCCTCGCGTGTGCGAGGGGACCTGATGGACGCGCTGATGCTGCTGGGCGTGCAGGTGGCGGGGCTGGGGCTGGCGGAGGACGTGCGCGACCGCACGCCGGACCTGTCCTTCCGCGCGTCCCCCTTCCTGCGGCTGCGGTTGGTGTGCGACGCGGTGCTGGCGCGCGACGGGGCCCAGGAGTCGCTGGCGGACCTGGTCCGCGTGGTGAAGGACTGCCGCGGGGTGGTGCGCACCGTCACCCGGCACCTGGAGGACTCCGGCGTCAGCGTGGACCTGGTGTACCGGCTGGAGCGCATCGGGCGCGGCCTGGACCGGATGGAGGCCGTCGCGCGGGTGCTGGGCGCGCCCCGCGGCGAGCCCCGTTGGCGCGAGGCGCTGGCGCTCCTGTCGGACCTGCTGGAGCAAGCGCACGAGGACCGCTCCGTGCGCGCGCTGGTGCGCCGCAACGCGCGGCTGATGGCGCGCAAGATCATCGAGCGCACCGGCAACACGGGTGAGCACTACATCACCTCCACGACGGCCGAGTTCCACCACATGGTGGACTCGGCGGCGGGCGGCGGCCTTGTCGCCGCGGTCGCTGTCGCGCTGAAGTTCCTGCTCACCGGCCTGCCGCTGGCCCCCTTCTTCGCGGGCCTCTTCGTCGCGCTCAACTACGCGGGCGGCTTCGTGGTGATGCAGCTCTTGGGCTTCACGCTGGCCACCAAGCAGCCGTCCATGACGGCCTCCACGCTGGCCGCCGCGGTGAGCGAGGACGCGAGCCCGGACGAAGGCGCCCGGCGCATGGAGCGTCTGGCGGCCCTGGTGCCGCGCATCACCCGCTCGCAGCTCGCGGCCATCCTGGGCAACCTGGGCTGCGTCCTGCCCGTCGCGGTGGCGCTGGCGCTGGGCTTCCAGTTCCTCAGGGGCCACGCCTACCTCACCGCGCAGCAGGCGCAGCATGTGGTGGAGACGCTGCACCCCTGGAAGAGCGCGACGCTCCTCTACGCCGCGATGACCGGCGTGATGCTCTGGGCCTCCAGCGTGGCCGCCGGCTGGTTCGAGAACTTCATCGTCTACCGCCACCTGCCGGAGGCGCTCGCCCACAACCGCGTGCTGCGCGCGGTCTTCGGCGTGACGGGCGCGCGCAAGGTGGCGGACGCGCTGATGCACCACGCGGCGGGCGTGGGCGGCGGCGTCACCCTGGGCGTGCTGCTGGCGGTGATGCCGGGCGTGGGCGGCTTCTTCGGCATCCCGCTGGACGTGCGGCACGTCACCTTCTCCTTCGGCGCGCTGGCCTTCGCCGGGTGCGCGCTGGGCCCCTCCGCCGTGATGGAGCCGGGCTTCCTGGCGGCCGCCGCGGGGGTGCTCGTCGTCGGCGTCGTCAACTTCGGTGTGTCCTTCACGCTGGCCCTGGGCGTGGCCCTGCGAGCACGCGATGTCCCGGTGCGAGAGGGCGCGCGCTTCCTGGGCGCGGTGTTCCTGCGCTTCCTGCGAAACCCGCTCCCCTTCCTTCTCCCGCCCCGCGACGAACCTGTCCCGGGTGGGACGGAGGCGCAGGTCGTCCCCCTGGGCGGGCCTCCAGGACACTGAAGTCGCGGTTTATTCCCTCGGGATAAGAGGCCCTGTCTCGCGCGGAGGTGGGGCGGACAGGCACCCCGGGCTTTGCTTCCGGGCGGGGACGTTCGGCGGTAGGGTCCCGCGCCCATGAGCGGCAATCCTTCCTCCCATCCCCCGCCCCGCCTCGCGCTGGCCTACGCAGAGATGCTGGTCCGGCGCCCCGGCACCGTCATGCTCGTGCTGCTGTTGCTGCTCGGCATTTCAGTGTGGGGCACGTCGAAGCTGACCATCAATTCGAACCAGCTGGACCTCATCTCCCAGGACCTGCAGGAGGTGAAGGACGTCAAGCGCGTCATCGACATGGTGGGCGGCAGCGGCTTCTTCATGCTCACCTTCCGCGGTGACGACGAGGCCACGCTCAAGAAGGTCGCGGACGACGTGGCCGCGATGGTGGGCAAGGACAAGGAGAACGCGCGCTCCATCACCTACAAGATTCCCGTCGAGTTCGTGCAGAACAACATGGTGCTGTTCGTGAAGACGGAGGACCTGGCCGAGGGCAAGCGCCGCATCATGGCGTTCCTCAAGGATCAGATCCGCCGCGCGAACCCCTTCTACATCGAGATCAAGAAGACGGAGCCGGTGAAGCTGGACCTGCAGGACCTGGTCGACAAGTACTCCAGCGTTGGCAACAAGAGCATCGCGGACGACTACTACATCTCCCAGGACCGCAAGCTGCTGCTGCTCCTCATCAAGCCGATGTGGGACACCAACCAGATTGGCAAGACGAAGGAGTACGTGGACAAGCTGCGTGTGGACCTGGAGCAGTACTCCAAGAGCAACGCCGCGGGCGTGCAGCTGGTGGAGGACTACTACAAGATGGGCGACAAGAAGACGGTCGCCTACGGCTTCACGGGTTCCTACAAGACGGCGGTGGACGACTCGTACGCCATCGAGGACTCGCTCCAGCCGGTCACCATCATCGCGCTCGTCGCCATCTTCGCCATCACCATCGCGTTCTTCCGCAAGTGGGCGCCCACGCTCATCGTGGTGAGCGGCACGGTGGCGGGCACGCTGTACACGCTGGGCTTCACCTACGCGACGCTGGGTGAGCTCAACATGATCACCTCCATCCTGGGCGGCATCCTGATGGGGTTCGGCATCGACTACGGCATCCACTTCATCTTCCGTACGCGCCTGGAGCTGGGCGCGGGCAAGCCCTACGACGTGGCCATCCGCGACGCGGTCATCAACGCGGGCCGTCCGGCGCTGGTGTCCGCGGTGGTGGTGGCCGGTTCGTTCTACGTGCTGATGGTGAGCGAGTTCAAAGGCTTCTCCCAGTTCGGCTTCCTGGCCGGCACGGGCACGCTGATGCTGGGCTTCACGCTGTTCTCCTGGTGCCCGGCGCTGCTGGCCATCGCGGGCCGCAGGAACCCGGAGCTGCCGCAGAAGCTCATTGGCGTGATGAAGCCGCCGCCCACGACCAACGCGTCCGGCAAGGAGCTGCGCATCCCGCGCCCCGGCCTGGTGCTGGCGGTGGGCTGCGTGATTGTCGCGGTGGTGTGCGGCGCGGCCATCCCGTGGAAGAGCGGCGAGCCCCCGGCGGACGCGGGCTTCTTCGCGCGGCTGCCGTACGGAGTGCGCTTCAACTACAACACCCGCGCGCTGATGCCGGCGAACCAGCCGTCCGTGGTGCTGCAGGATGAAATCAACGCGCGCTTCAAGATCGCCAGCGACCCGCTCGCCATCTACACCAAGGACCTGGCGGAGACGGAGGCCCTCTACAAGGAGCTGACGGCGGATCCGAAGAAGCGCCCCGCCATCTCCCAGGTGATGAGCCTCTTCACCTTCGTGCCGCCGGAGGGCATCTCGCAGGCGAACGCCAAGATCCTGGAGGAGTGGCAGGACGAGCTGAAGGAGATCGACGTGAAGGCGCTGCCGCCGGAGACGCAGGAGAAGGCGGCCCTGTTCTTCAAGATGCTGGAGGCGCGTCCCTTCGACGTGCACCAGGTGCCGGAGATCTACGCCTCGCAGTTCCGCCACCTGCCCACCACGAGCCCGGAGAACCACGGCTACCTCACGTTCATCTACCCGAGCGTGGACCTGTGGGACGGCAAGCAGATGCTCCAGTTCGCGGACCAGACCCGCTCCATCAAGGGCATGGTGACGCCGGGCAAGTTCACGGAAGGCGGCCCCACGGGCGCGCCGGTGGAGAAGGATTTCCGCGCCGCGGGCGCCACGCAGCTGTACGCGTCGCTGGCGCGCATGGTGCTCAAGGACGCGAAGCTCACGGTCATCCTCACCGCGCTGTGGATCCTGGTGATGCACTTCGCGGACTTCCGCAACGCGAAGCTGGCGCTGGCGTCCGTGATTCCGCTGACGGTGGGCCTGGCGATGATGATGGGCTTCATGGCGCTGTTCGACCTGCGCCTGAACTTCATGAACATCATCATCCTGCCCATCCTCTTGGGCTTCGGCGTGAGCCACGGCCTGTACCTGCTGCACCGCTTCCTGGAGGGCACGTCCCCGCTGGTGGCGCTGCGCAGCGTGGGCGCGGCGGTGGTGTCCTCCACGCTGACGGCGGTGGCGGGCTTCGCGGCGCTGCTGGTGGCCAGCCACAACGGCCTGCGCTCCATGGGCATCGTCGCCTGCATCGGCCTCATCACCACGCTGCTGGTGTCCTTCACGGTGCTGGCGGCGGTGATGCAGCTCATGCACGACAAGCGGCAGAAGGACGCGGGGCGTTCGTCAGAGGGCGGTTCCGCCTCGGGCGGTGACACGTCCTCCACACGCGCCGCCTGACAGCGCGGAGGAAGCGCTTAATATCCGCGCCGGACCTTTCGGCCCCGCCTTCCCCCAAGGGAAGCGCGGGGCCGTTCTTTTCTTCGGGAGCTTCAAGCCATGGGGACGTTCAAGCGGGTGGGCGCGGTGCTGGGTCTGATGGTGCTCACGGGTTGCGCGACGGTGAAGAGCCAGCGGCTGCGTCCTGACTACGCGACGGTGGACCGGCTGCAGGTGAAGCGGCTGGCGGTGGTGACGCAGCCGTTCCCGCAGGGCCAGCAGTACATCGGCGACCTGTGGAGCCTCATCGCGCGGCAGTGGCTGAACCAGAACCGGGACTACCTGGTGAAGGCCAACACGTCCCTTCCGGAGCGCCCCACGGACCCCACCTTCAAGGAGCAGTGCGTGGAGGGCATCGAGGGCGTGCTCTGGCTGGACCCGGCGGTGAAGCGCGTGGGCGACGGCGCGGAGGTGGCGGTGAGGGCGCAGCTCATCCGCTGCCGCGACGGCGAGGAGGTGTGGGCCGCGGAGGCGGGCGGCAGCTGGGACTCCGAGGACAAGAAGTACGTGGAGCGCAAGGAGCAGTACGTGACGGAGCTGGGCAAGGACGTGGAGCCCTACGTGGTGCCGTCCTACAAGCTGCTGGTGGCCACGCTGGACACGCTGCCCAGTCCCCAACTGAACGACGCGGACACGGAGGAGAAGATCGAATTGGGCGAGTAGCGTCGCGCCCGGGTGGAACCTCAAGTCCTCATCGGAAGGCTGGTGCTGGCCACGCTGCTGGGCGGCGCGCTGGGCGTGGAGCGCGAGGCGCGCAACCAGGCCGCGGGCCTGCGCACGCACACGCTGGTGGCGCTGGGGGCGTGCTGCTTCACGCTCTCCAGCGTGTACACGGAGGAGTTGCTCCGGATGGGCGCGAACCCCAGCGGCACGCAGACGGACATCAGCCGCATCGCCAGCCAGGTTGTCGTGGGCATCGGCTTCCTGGGCGCGGGGGTCATCCTGCGCCACGGGGAGGCGGTGAGAGGGCTCACCACGGCGGCGAACCTCTGGTTGACGGCGGCGGTGGGCCTGGCCTGCGGGCTGGGCCTCTACCTGGCGGCCGGGGTCACCGTGGCCCTGGCCCTCCTGTCGCTGGTGGTGCTGCGCCCCATCTCCCGGCTGCTGTCGCCCGAGGCAGGACGGCACGGCGGGCGATACAGGAAGCCGCCAGAAGGTGGAAACAGCGAGGACGGGCCCCCCACTGGTGAAGAGGGGTCCCGTCCCGAGTGACGCGCGGGTTCCAAGGCGGCGTCAGACACCACCATTAGCGTCGTGGCATGGCGACACAGCCCGCAGCGCTACGAGCAGCAATCTCTGGATGGGTGCTCCTGGCCCTGTTGCTGGGATGCGCGGGAGGAGGATCTGCGCGGTTCTGGTTCGATACGGAGCGCCGCCTCGTTGTCGCCGGCCCCATGGTGGGTCCTTTCGACAGTCTGATGGCTCTGGCCCCTGAGCTCTGCAAGGTGGTGAGACAGATGCCCGGCGCCACGGCGGGAAACACGCGTGAGGGACAGGAGTACTGCGGGGTCATCTACCAACGGAATTTCGAGTCGTCGTTCTACGCCAGCCATCCGTCGACGCTCAGCCATCCGCTGCCCTTGCCGGGTGGGAGGAAATCCTGCAAGCCACCGGAGCGAGTCGAAGACCCGGACGCACGCACCATCAACATCTACGCGGACTACCACAGCCATCCCGCCATCACGGGGTTCTCGCCGGAGGATCTCCAGGCGCGCACACAGCGCTATTACTTCCGGCTGATGTTCAACCCCGTGTGCGAAGTCCGGCTCTATGACTTCCAGGAGCGAACCGTCTTCCTGCTCGAGGCCGGTCAATTCGTGCCCGTGAAGCGAATCACGGACGATCTGCGCGGGCAGTAACCCTACAGTTCGCGGTGAAAGCCTTTCTGGAGCGAGGACACATGAAGCGTCTGGGCCTGGCACTGCTGCTCTTCACGGCGTCGGGGTGCATGCACCTTCACCGGCCAGCGCCCGTGGCCCCTCCCGAAGTGGCGCAGGGCATCCACTTCCCGGAGTGGCGCAAGGAGGACTCCACCACCGTGCAGGGGCCCCAGCTCAAGGCCCTTCAGATCGCGTTGGATGACTTCATGCCCCCGGGGCGAGGCGCGCCCGGTGGCGCGGACCCCATGACCCGGTGCCTGTTCCGGCTTCCCACCTATGACGCCTGGATCCAGCGTGGCGACAAGGTGACCTTCATCCACTTCACGCCGCTGGAACAGGAGCGCTGCGGCCTCAAGTCGGAGGTCATGGATGCAGGCGCCAGCTACGCCGTCAGCGACGAGGGGGTCATCCTCAAACGCGAATGAGCCGCGAGGAAGCACCTGCTTCCTCACGGCCCCCAGCGCACACCCTCGTCCGGACGCCCGCTACTCCATGGGCACCAGCGCGCCCGTCAGGTCGTGCGTGTAGACCACCGGCCGGTGCGGCGCATCTCCCATGTCGCGGCGCGCCTCATCGTCCAGGTCCAGCGCGCCCTCGGCCAGCATGGCGCCCGGGAGGCTGGCCAGGTCCCGGCGCAGGTAGACGTCATCCCCGTCCAGGTCCGCGACGTCGGAGAAGCGCACCGGGTATTCCCGCTCGAAGATGCGCCCCTTGCCGATGGTGAAGCCGCGTGGGTCCACCGCGACGATACCGCCGAGCGCTTCGCCGTCCCGGTCCCGCACCGTCATGCCCCGCTGAATGTCCGTTGGCTTGAACACGCTGCTGCCTCCTGCATTCGTGTCCGGCGAACGTGCGCACTCCGCCTGGAAACGGCGACCCCCTCCCCTCGCATTCATGCGAAGGGAACAGGGCCTACACGGACTCAGGCTCGGGATCATGCACCGGCGACAGCAGCGAGCCTTCCTGGCCGCCGAAGCGCCGGTCCATCTCCGTGCGCACGAAGCGCTCGATCTCCTCGGCGGTGGTCAGCTCCATGGCGCCCTGGAGCATCTCCAGCGCTTCGCTCCGGCTCACCCGGCGCATCATCCGCTTCACCACCGGAATCTGCCCGGACGTCATGGACAGCTCGTCGAAGCCCAGCGCCAGAAGCACCAGGGTGAAGAGCGGGTCGCCCGCCATCTCGCCGCACATGGAGACGGGGATGTTGGCGGCCTTCGCCGCGTCCACGATGCCCTGGAGCATGCGCAGCACCGACAGGTGCAGCGGCCGGTAGAGGTACGCGACCTCGCGGTTCTGGCGGTCGATGGCCAGCGAGTACTGGATGAGGTCGTTCGTCCCGATGGAGAAGAAGTCCGCCTCCTGCGCCAGCCGGTCCGCGATGGTCGCCGCGCTGGGCGTCTCCACCATGATGCCCACCGGGAAGCGCTTGCCCACCGGCACTCCCGCACGCCCCAGCGCCGTGCGGCACGCCTCCAGCTCGCTGCGCGCCTCCCGCAGCTCACTGACGCCGCAGATGAGCGGGAACATGAGGCGCAGGTTGCCGTGCACGCTCGCGCGCAAGAGGGCGCGCAGCTGGACGCGGAACAGCTCCCGGTTGGACAGGCAGTAGCGGATGGCCCTGAGGCCCATGGCCGGGTTGGGTTCCTTCTCGTGCTTCGTCTTGCCCGGCACCTTGTCGCCGCCCAGGTCCAGCGTGCGGATGGTGACGGGACGCCCGCCCATGGCCTCCAGCACCTGCTTGTAGGCGCGGTAGTGCTCCTCTTCCGTGGGCGCCGTCTTGCGGTCCAGGAACATGAACTCCGTGCGGTACAGGCCAATGCCCTCCGCGCCGTGAGCCAGGAGCGAGGGGATCTCCTCCAGGAACTCCATGTTGCCGTTGAGCCGGATGCGGAAGCCGTCCGTGCTCACCGCGGGCTGATCCTTGGTGGTCAGCGCCAGCTGCTCGCTCTCCAGGTAGCGGCGCTGCTCCTCACGGAACAACGCGAGCTGGTCCTCCGTGGGGTTCACCAGCACCACGCCGCGAGTGCCGTCCATGGCGACCAGGTCGCCCGGGGAAATCTGCTCGCTCGCGCGCCCCGCGCCCACCACCGCGGGCGTCTCCCGCGCGCGGGCGACGATGGCGGTGTGGCTCGTTTGTCCGCCCAGGTCGGTGACGAAGCCCGCCACGCGTCCGCTGCGAGCCATCATCGCAGCGTCCGCGGGCGGCAGGTCATGCGCGACGACAATGGCCTCCGCGGGCACCTCCACGTCCTCGTCCACCACCTGGCCCATCAGGTTGCGGATGATGCGGTCGGCCACGTAGTCCACGTCCGAGCGGCGCTCGCGGAAGTACTCGTCCGGGATGTTGTCGAAGAGGTGCTTGATTTTGCGGGCCGTGCGCCGCACCGCCCACTCCGCGTTGATGCGGTCCTCCACGATGAGGCGGTTGACCTCGTCCACGAGCATGGGGTCGTGGAGCATCAGCCGGTGTGCTTCCAGGATGAGGGCGTGGTCGCTGCCCTCCGTGCGCGTAATCTGGTCCTTGAGCTCCGCGAGCTGGCGGTCGGACAGGTCGATGGCGGTCTTCATCCGCATCCGCTCGGGTTCCACCTCCGCGTCCGCCAGGCGCAGCTTGGGCGTGCGGATGCGCTTCCTGTCCAGGATGAAGGCATGGCCCACCGCCACGCCCGGGGAGGCGCCGATGCCCGTCAACCTGAGTGTAGGGGTGGCCTGGCTGCTCACGGTTCTCCTGACCTCATGGGGAGTCTAACTCCCCTTTGGACGCTTACTGCGCTTCGCCAAACCGGTCCTCGATGAGCTTTTTCAATTCGGACAAGCAGGCCTCGGCATCCTCGCCCTTGCAGGTGAGGGTCACCTGGGTGCCCTGGGCCGCCGCGAGCATCAGCACGCCCATGATGGACTTGGCGTTGGCGCGCTGCCCGGAGGCCTTGATGAAGACCTCGCTCTTGAAGCGGTTGGCCACCTTGACCATCTGCGCCGCGGCCCGGGCGTGCAGCCCCAGCGCGTTGATGATCTCGAAGGTTCCCTCGGCTTCACTGGCCATCGTGCGACTCCCGCTTCACTCGACTGTTCGTACTCACAGAAAGGCACCCGCCGCGCAGGCCAATCCCGCCGCGACGTAGAGGACCACGTAGGTGGGGACGCGCCGGTTGACGAGCACGTACGCCAACACGCCCACCGCCAGGCATCCCACCGCCAGGAACGGCGCCCAGGTCCCGCCCGCCGTCGCCCCGAAGCTCAGCGCCAGCCACGCGGCCAGGCCGCCCGCGCTCGCCGCCGCCACGCCCCGAAGCCTCGCGCCCTTGGCGGGCAGGTTCACCCGCGCCACGGCCTCCACCAACCGGTCTCCCAGATTCAGGCCCAGCCAGTACAGCCGGATGCGCAGCAGCAGGTGAACCAGGTTGTACAGCACCAGGAAGAGCGCCACCGCCCAGACGCCCAGGAGCGGCACCATGGCCGCGCACAGCCCGCCCACCGCGGGCTTGAGCGACAGCCAGAAGAACCCGTCCCCCAGCGCCGCGAGCGGCCCCATCAGCGCCGCCTTGAAGCCCACCACCCGGTCCGGCGTCTCCTCTCCCCGGGCAATCTTCTGCTCGTGGTTCACCACGCCGCCCACGATGGCCGCCGCCACGTACGGGTGCGTGTTGAAGAAGACCAGGTGCCGGCGCACCGCCGCCTCGCGCAGCGGGCCCGGCGGGTACAGCTTCGCCAGCGCCGGGTAGACGGCGTACGCAAGCCCCAGGTTCTGCATGCCCTTGGGGTTCCACGACGCCTGGAGGAAGAGCGAGCGCAGGAACACGCGCAAGAGCGTGCCCCGGGACAGCCGCACGGGCGGGGTGAAGGCCGGCGCGGCGGCGGGCTCGGAAGGCACGGGCGTGGGCGTCGTGCTCAAGGCCGCTGCTCCTGCAGCTGCACCAGCACCACCGCCGTGGTGACGGCCGCCGCGGCCAGGCCCGCGTACAGGGGCGCGCGCTTCGCGTGGCTGGACTGCGCGGCGATGGCCGCCGCCACGGACGCCATGGCCGGGTACGCCCACGCCAGGCCCCGCACCATCCCGTGCGGCAGCGCCACCATCAGCGGCTCCAGGAAGTAGCCGGCCAGCGCGCACGCGCCGGTGATGGCGCCGTAGGACACGAAGTGCGGCCACATGCCCCACAGGTTCTGCCGCATGGCGCGGTTGAGGTTGCCGGCCTCCGCGGAAGACAGCGCCACGCGCGCGAGCCGGGCGGAGTAGCCCTCCAGGAGCCGGTCCAGCCTCCGCCCCACCCGCCCCAGCCCGATGAAGAGCAGCACGGCCAGCGACCAGATGGCCGGCGTGGAGCCCGCGCCGGTGGCGGCGGTGAGGGTGGCTGCCGCGGCGGCGGTGCCGGTGGCCGCGAGCGTGTCGTTCTCAGGGAGCGAGGCGCCCAGGTTGGCGGTGCCCAGGTAGAACAGCTCCAGCAGCATGCCGACGGACAGGCCCCCGCCCACGTCACCCAGCAGGGCGCCCATGAACGTGGCGGCCACCAGGGGCCGGGACAGCATGGCCTGGAGGAACGCCTTGCGCTCCACGGCCACCAGCCCCCCCCAGAGACACGCGAGCGCCACCTGGGTCCAACCGACGTTCACCCGCTCACCCGGCCTTCGACCAGCGCTCGGTCAGGTCCGGCAGGTCCACGGACTTCTCCGCGGGCACGGCGCGCGCCTCCACGCGCACGCCCTGCGCGGACAGCTGCTGGAGGGCCTGCAGCTCCCCTTCCGCCAGGAAGACGGACGGCGACACCTGCCGCCTTCCGGTGCCGAAGTGGACGTTGCCCAGGTTGAGCTGGTCCATGACCAGCCCGTGCTGGAAGGCGAACGGCACGGAGGCGACATCCCTCAGGAGCACCAGCGTGCGCACGCCGTCCTTGGACAGGGCGGCGAAGTCCACCTGGGCGAGGGGGAGGATCAGCACCTCGATGGCGCTCTGCACGGCGAGCGCCATGGCGGCACGGATGAGTGGACTGGAGGCCGCCTCATCGTCCGCCACCACAACTCGGGACACCTTGAGGTGGGGGAGCCAGGCTTCGACGACCTGACCGTGGATGAGGCGGTTGTCGACGCGGACCAGGGTGATCACGGCAGTCTCGAATCGCCGACCCGTACGGGTCCGTCAAGTTCGCGGCTGCTGCTGGGCCTCGCGAAGCAGGGCGGATGCACAGGTGATGTTGCGCTGGCCGTACGACGCCAGCTGGTTGGCCATGTCCGACAGGGCCATCTGCTCCGAACGGAGCGAGTTGGCCTTCAGCAGCATGGGCAGATTGACGCCGGCCAGGACTTCCAGATTCATCCGCTGACACATCATCAGCGATTCCTTACAGGGGGTACCTCCGAAGAGGTCGGCCATGATGATGACACCGTCCCCTTCATCCACGGCCTTCACGGCCTGCTTCATCTTGGCGCGAAGGTCCTCCACTGGGGCCCCCGGCTCGATGTTGCAGGTGGCCACGGCGGGCAGCTTGCCCACGATCTGTTCAGCGGTAGAGACAAGCTCATCCGCGAGACGCCCGTGCGATGCGATGACGAGGCCGACCATTGATCACCCCTGAGCCACTTCCCGGGAGAATTTGCGTCCTACGCTCATCAACGACCGGACGCAACTCCGGTGAAGCATTCCGCCTGCACCTGGGAACCGCTGCCCCAACAACTTCGCTTCGAAGGTAAGGCGACTGCGCCCACCATGCCTGGAATTTCAGGTCCGGGGAAGGGACACGGTGTCGTCTGCCGGACGGGGAGCCGGGCGCGGTCTCCCCACGCTCTAGGAGATGCGCGGTGTGGCCCCGCGGTGCGTGCCCCGCGGGACGAGCCCGGCACCCCCGCTCGGTGGGTAGGAAGGCGACCGTGCCATCGCAGGGGAGCGGCTGTATCACCTGGGAATCCCGGGAGGGCCCGCGAGGTCCAACGATACTCGGGGCGTTCCGGATTCTTGGGACCTGTCGCATCGGGTGTGGTGTCTCAGTGGACGACCAGGCGAGCCCTCTGCTCGGCGGGCCGGATGCGGGCGGTGGCGCCGGCGCCGAAGGTGAGGAAGTCCTCCTCCATGCCGTCGCTGAAGATGACGCCGCCCTGGGGCATGCGGGACTCGAGCACCAGCTCCGCCTGGGCGGTGACGAAGCCGCCGACGATGTCCGCGCTGGAGTGACGGCTGACGAAGGGCTCGCGCACGACGAAGGCGAGCCGCGCGTCCTCCCAGCCGAGCGTCCAGGGCTTCCCCGGCGTGCCGCCCGTGCAGCGGGTGAGGCCCTGCGCGAGCGCGAACACGGATGACAGCCACCCGCTGGAGCCCGCGCCCGTGGACACGAGCACGCCGCTGGAGGACTGCGACTCCTCCTTGCCGCCGTAGCGGACCTGGTAGCGGGCGGACACGTGCGTGCGCGCGCCGATGAACAGGTCGTTGAAGGCGAGCAGCCGCTGGCCGTCCTGGAGCCGCGCCTCCGCCAGCTGCACCTGGCGCATCCTCGCGCGGCCCTCCAGGGTCCGCTGCACCGCGCTCCGGGCGTCGCGAGGGAGGAAGGGCAGGAGCACGCCGTCGAAGCGCTCCGGGTCCGGGTTGACGCCCACGAGCGGTTGGCTGCCCACGTACTTGGCCACGTTGGCGACGAGCCCGTCCTGCCCCACCGCCACCACCACCTCCTTGCCGGTGAAGAGGAAGGTGGGCACGAGCGAGCGGTCCACCTGCTGCACCGGCAGCCCCACGTCCAGCTGCGAGCGAAGGCCGTCCACCGCGCGGCGGTAGGTGTCGTCCTCCGCCTCGAACCCGTTGAAGTCCTGGCCGTTGTGCTCCACGTAGAACTTCGCCTGCTTCTTCGTGTTGAAGCGGACCACCAGGTCCGCCAGCCGCGTCTTGCGCGTGACGAGCACGACTTTCTCGAACATGGCGAGCCTCCTTCCGGGGCCTTCAGCGGTCGAAGTGCTGGACGTCCGCGCGGCCGGGCTTGTTCGGCTTGGGGCCCGAGCGGGGTCCCGGGTTCGGGCCGGAGTCCGAGGGCAGCAGTGAGCGCAGCAGGTCCGGCGACACGTTGAGCTCGCCGATGCGCTGCGCGTTCTCGCCCATCTCGCGGAAGGCCAGGGCGATGTGGAGCGCGGGGTCGCCGCCATTGGCGGACGCGGCCAGGAGCGTCTTCCAATCCACGTTCTTCACCGGCTCCAGCGTCTTCTCCAGGGTGTACGCGCGCGCGTCCGCGGACTGGCGCTCGTTCTGGACCCAGCGCTCCATGAGGGCGGCGCGCTGCTCCTCCACCGCGATGTCCGCGGCCATCTTCGCCTCGCGAATCTGGCGCAGGCGCTCCTCCACCACCAACTCCGTGGCCAGCTCGCTCTCCTTGATGCGCCGCTCCTGCTCCACGGCCGCGTTGCGGCGGGCGTAGATGGCCTCGTCGGCTTCACGCTGGAGCCCTTCGCGCGCGGCGGCTTCCAGCGCGCGGGCCATCTCCGGCGTGGGCTGGATGGAGAGCACGGAGAAGGCCATCACGTGCACGCCCAGCGACTTCACGGACTCCGCCTCCGCCAGCGCCGCGAGCACCCGGGCCTCCAGCATGTCGGACTGCACCAGCACCTCGCGCAGGCTCAGGGACTGCACCACCGCGCGGGCGCGCACCTGCGCGGCCTGCACCAGCCGGTCCGACAGCTTCTCCGGGTCGTCGGAGCGGTGACGCCCCGCCGGGGTGATGGAGTAATCCAACAGCCCCGCCAGCCGCCGCGCGTCCTCCACCCGGTATGTCAGCTGCCCCTGAATCGTCACCGGCTGGAAGTCGCGGGTGACCTCATTGAAGGCGAACGGGACGTCCGCGCTCGACAGGGGCACCGCCACCAGCGTCGTCGCCGGCTTCCAATAGAGGAACGACAGGCCCGCGCCCTCCCGGACCACCTCGCCGTCCCGGTACTGCATCACGTACGTGGTCGGCGTCGACTTCATGTACCCGATGAACATCCGCGCATCCCCCTCACCTGCTGCGTTTTGTTTGTGTGATTTCGACACCATCTTAGTGTCGTTAATACACATTCGCAACAGGGAGTGCGGGAAAGCGGTGTAGGTGACGTGGATGCCGGTGGACGGGGCGGGGCCGGGCGTCCTTGAATCGGGGGCATGACGCGCAAGCTCGGGGAGCAGTTGATCCTGGATGGAGTGCTGACGCCGGAGGTGCTGTCCCGGGCGCTCGCGCGGCAGAAGGAGACGGGGCTGAAGCTGGGCGAGTGCCTGGTGCGGCTGGGCGTGGACGAGACGCCGGTGTTGCGGCTGTTGGCGCAGGAGTTGAAGACGCGCTTCGTGTCCACGGAGAAGCTGGCGCAGGCGAAGGTGGACGCGGCGCTCTTGGAGCGGGTGCCGGTGCGGCTGGCGGAGGGCTTCGACTTCATGCCGCTGCGGCTGGTGCAGGACGCGCTGTACGTGGCCATCTCCGAGCCGCAGCGGCAGCGGGCGCTGGAGGAGATCGCGAAGACGGTGGGCGTGGAGCAGGTGCTGCCGTTCATCGCGGTGCGCAGGTCCATTCGCGCGGCCATCCGGAAGCACTACTACGCGGACGCGCACGCCTTCGAGCACCCGCCGGAGGACCTGGCGTGTCCGCACTGTGGCGCGTCGTGCAAGCCGGGGGACTTCCAGTGCGCGCGCTGTGAGTTGCTGCTCGTGAGGAGCGTGGAGGACCTGCCGCCCCGGGACAACGTGTCGCTGGTGCGCGCGCTGCTCACGAGGCCGGAGCAGACAGGAGCGAGCGGTGTGCCCCGTCCGCCGCAGCAGGAGGCGACGCGGGTGGTGTCGTTCCAGGCACAGGCCCAGCCGAAGACGAAGGGGCCGCCGGTGCGGCCGGTCATCGTTGCGGGGCTGGACCTGGTGAACCGGCCGCTGAGCCCGTTCGAGGCGTACGTGCTGTCGTTCGTGGACGGGCGCACGGCGCTGTCGGACATGGCGATGATCACCCAGGTAACGGAGCTGGAGCTGCGCGCGGTGTTCGAGTCGCTGTCGGAGCGCGGCGTGACGAAGCTGGTGGGCACGCTGGCGTCGGCGGAGGTGGCATTCACGGGGGACGGTGTGCCCGCGTTCTCGCGCGAGCCGAAGACCGTGCCTCCGGCTGCGTCCGCGAAGGTGGCGGCGGCGCCGGCGGCCCGTGCACAGGCTCCGCGTCAGGCGCCGATGCCTTCGGTGTCGCTGGCCGCTGCGCTGACGGCGAAGCCTCCTTCCGTGGCGCCGGCTCCGGTGGCCAGGAAGGAGGACGCGCAGGAGGAAGTGCTCCAGCGCGTCGTGCGGCTGGAGCAGGCGGGGAAGCTGGCGGAGGCGCTGGACCTGCTGGAGCGCAGCATCGGGCTCTTGCCGAAGCCCGCGCCGCTCTACAACCGCATGGGGATGATCCTCCTGAACCACCAGCGCGATTACGAACGCGCCAGTGCGTTCTTCCAGAAGGCGTCGGACCTGGAGCCGGAGAGCAGCGTCTACACGATGAACCTGTACTCCGTGCTGGCGCTCACTGCTGAGGCCACGAACGCTGGACAGAAGAAGCCCCGGCGCTGAAGGTGCCCATGCCCTCCCCTTCCGAGTTGTACCTGTTGGACTTCCACGCGCGCCTCGCGGGCGTGACGTCGCGATGGTTCGGGCACGCGCCCGTGCAGTGGGATGGTGAGACGGCGCCTTCGACCTATGCGCTGCTGGAGGCAGTCGTGCCTCTCGACGCGCGGCCCCTGGCGGTGCTCGACCTCGCGTGTGGGGATGGCTACCTCCTGGAGCTGCTCGCTCGGAGGAAGCAGCCCGGGCTGTCCTTGATGGGGCTCGACATGAGTGAGCACGAGCTTGCCGCGGCACGGGGGCGGTTGAACGGGGCGGCGACACTGTTCCAGGGACGCGCGCAGTCGCTTCCATTCGGCGACGCCAGTGTCGATGTCGTGTTGAGCCACCTGGCGCTCATGCTGATGGACGACGTGGAGACCGTGCTCGCGGAGCTGCGGCGCGTGCTGAAGCCGGGTGGACGGGTGTCCATCGTCGTCGGTGGAGACCTGGTGCCGGGCAACGCGCTGGAGGTGTTCGCTGGACTCATGAAGAGCGCGGCGGCGGGTCCTCCCACGTGGCTGGGCGACCCTCTGGTCCGATCCAGCGATGGGTTGCGAGAACTCTTCGCCGAGGGCTTCGTGGAGGTCACGGTGCGGTCCCTCTCCGTGCAGGGGGATGGGCCCCCGCAGGAGGTCTGGGAGTCGCTGCTCACGACATATGACGCGGACCGCTTGTCTCCGGCGGCGCAGGCATCGATCAAGGCCGCTTTCCTCCAGGCCGTGGAACCGCTGCGGCGCGCCGATGGCAGCGTTCCGTTGCGCTGGGGCATGCGGCAACTGACCGCAATCCGGAAGCCTTGATCAGCGATATGTCCGGGCGCTCACAACCGCCGACAGACGAACCCCTCCTGAGTGGGAGTGCAGGCCGTTGCTCCGAGTTCCTCGAAGACGTGCCGCAAGGTTGCAGTCAGCTTGACCCCGAAGACCTCGATTTCGGACCACGGGGGATCATGTGCGAACGCACCGTGGTGCTCGTTCACATCACCGGCGATCCGGGCACACATCGCCTCAGGCGATTCTCCCTCGAGCGCGGCGAATGACGTGACGCCCACCGAGAGAGGATCAACTGCCGCATCCGCCAGGCCGCTCTTCCAAACGCTTTGGATGACAGGAGTGTTCTCGCGCGACTCAACGACCCATACGTGAAAGACGCGAGCCAGCTCAGCCACGCGGTCTCCGAAGCCCTGCTCAACCACGATCCCCACTTTGTGCGGCGGCATTGGCATGGTGCGGTCCCAACCCGGCTTACACGGGCGGCGTCCACGGGACGACGTGCGGCGTGTTGCCGTCCTCCGTGGGCTTCGTCTCGTGGAGCGTCATCGCGAGGGCGCCTACCGCGTCGCGCGTGTGATGCACGATGAGCGCAGGGGTGGGAATCCCGGGCATGGCTTCCGTCAGCCATGCGTAGCCCTCCTCGGGGGTCTTCGCCTCCAGGACGCAGATGGTGGCGTGTCCCGTTTGCGCCGCGGTGCAGAGCATCTCCATGTCCTTCAGCGTGCGCACCTCGTCCGCGAAGACGAGGTCCGGGTCCTGCCGTAGGAACGAACGCAGCGCTTGCACCAGCGGCAGCTCTCCGCTCACCTTCACGACACCGATGGCGCCTCCCGGCCCTCCCTTCGGCTCCTCCACGGCCGCCAGCGCGTGCACGTTGTCGGGCAGCGCATCCATCACCGCGCGCAGGGTCGTGCTGCGGCCCGTGTTCGATGCTCCCGTGAGCATCACCAACTGACCGTTGAACAGCGTCTTGTCCAGGCGGTTGAAGAGCCCCTTGAGGAACGCCGCGTGTTCAGCGGAGAGCGGGAGGCTGGTGATGCGCGGATACGCCTGGCGCGTCTCCCGGTCTCTCGCCAGCACCGTGGTCCAGGTGCCCAGTTCGTCTTCGCGGAAGGACACGCGGAACTCAACCTCCGGATCCGCCGCGCCCGCCGGGAAGGACACGTGGCCCCGGTCCGGCATCACCGGATCCGCGCCCCGCTTCGCATGCGCCGCCAACGCCTTCCCCAGCGGCCGATACAGTTCGTACGCCAGGGGCTGACGCACCGGCACCCGCTCGGCGCCCAGCAATCCCACCGTGCCCGGCGTGTCCTTCGCGATGAAGAACAGCGTGATGCCCGCGCTGATCACCCGACCGCCCGTCTCCGCTCGGGCTTCGTCGCTGTCGTCTTCGTCCTCGACGCTCTCCGTGTCGTCCGCCGCCCAGACGGAGAACATCGCCGCGCCCGTCTGTCCCGCGACGACGAAGAGGGCCGCCGCCAACGCTTCCGGCGTCCTCGGGGAGGCGGTCGCTCCAGATGGGGCCCGGCCCGCTTCCCCCAGCTTCTGGAGCAGGCTTGCGAACACGGCTTCCGGCGTGGCGGGGACTTCGGACTTCGGGCTCGGAGTCGTCATGGGCGCGGACCATGACATGGCCCGTCATGGCCCGACCACGCTGGAAACGGCCCCCGGGAAGCCCCTCCTCCTTGGAAACCGGGACGGCTGCCGGCCTGCCTTGAGAACGGGCGAGGAAGCACGACAGGAAGGGCTGCCCTCCAGCAGGCGCTTGGGTAACATCGCTTGATGTTCAGGCGTCTCACCAACGCGCTGCGACGGCTGTGGCACCGCCCCTCCGAAAGCAGCCTCCCGGACCGGCAGAGTCTGCCCGGCGGTACCGACCCCACCGTCGCCACGCCCCGGCGCTCGCGCGCGTCGGTCGCGGAGGAGGCCTCGCCTCCGGTCCGCACCAGCCGCCCGCGCCGCCCGGCCGTCCGCATCGTCGCGCACGGGGCCGCCCCGCATGTCAGCAACCGCAAGACGTCCCGCCGCACCGGCGTCACGCATCCCCGCTTCTACGACCTGCACGACGACTTCCGCGCCCCCGGCCGCTGGGAACCCGGCGACCCGCTGGACCCGGAGGACAAGGAGGTGGGCGACGTGTGGATGTTCACCGCCGGGCGCCCCGTGAACC
>NZ_RAWN01000157.1:0-22762 GCF_003668895.1 Corallococcus sp. AB045 | reverse complement strand
GGGCTCCCTGGGGGTGGGGACCGGATGAGGGGATTCGCGCAAAGGGCCCTCCGGCACCGGGACGCGGCGCCGGAGGGGGCTTCAAACGGACGGACGGGGGCCGTCCGCCGGAATCAACAACAGTGGACGTCGATGGACGCGGTGCAGCTGCTGCAGCCCGTGTCCGCCACCAGGTTGGACTCGGTGAGCGCCTGTTCGGTGCGCTCACCTCCAACGAAGAGCGGTCCCGCCGGGTTGGTCATGCCGTGGGACTCCTCATTGCCGGCCAGCCAGCCCTCCACCACATCCTGGAACTCGGGCTTCTTCGTCATGAGTGTTCTCCCTCGCGTCCGGACGGTCATGGCGAGGGGTGCCATGTGCGCCGGACGCGGATCGAACGTGAACACAGACACGCCCCGCAATGCCAGACGCAGCAGGCCAAAGTCAGACACCGCACAATGACTTGCGCCCGCACGCCACAAGTCCAGCACGGCTCGAACGGCACGTAAGGGATTGCCACCACGAAACGGCTGGCCCCCTGCCCAAGGGGACGAGGAGACCGTGGACCAGGTGACAGGTCGGCCTCTGGGTCGCAGCGCGAGCCCGCCACGCAACACCCGCCGCCGCGAACGCCGGGGGCCTGACAGCCGGGCCCCTGTCCGCTCTTTCCAGGTCAGCAGGGACGCCTAGGATGGCGGGGAGGAGGTGAACGTGGAGCGCCCCATCGCCAGCCCGGAGGATCCGCTGGTCTTCAACGGCATCGACGGTGTCACCGGGGAGTACCTGGTGCCGCCCATCGCGTTGCCCGCGGCCGCGGAGGCGGCGGAGCCTCGGGGCGAGGCCGCGTACTTCGAGGCGTGGAGGAAGTGGCTCGAGTTCCTCCCCATGCGTCTGAGCTTCGGCCTGCCGCCCGACGCTCCGCCGGAGGACTACACGAAGGCCGGCTGGGGCGTGGTGTTCCCCGCGTCCGCATCCGAGGAGCTCCGCAAGAGCCTGGAGCCGCTCCTCGCCCACCGGCGCGGGCGCGTGGAAGAAGCGGACCGGTGCCACGTCCTCACCTACCAGCCCGGTGAGACGGCGCATCAGTTCCTGGAGCGGCACGGAGCGCCCATCGGCGACGTGGAACCGAGCATCGTTCCCTATTACCTCCTGCTCGTGGGTGGGCCGGACGCCATCCCGTTCGACGTGCAGCACTCGCTCTCTCTTTCATATGCCGTGGGCCGGCTCTGCTTCGACACGCCCGCGGAGTACGCGCGGTACGCGGACAGCGTGGTGGCGTATGAGACGGGCGCCTCCGTGCCCAATCACCGGCAGGTGAGCTGGTGGGGACCCAAACACCCCGGGGACCGCTCCACGGAGCTCAGCGCGGACAGCCTCGTTGCGCCGCTGTCCCGCGGTGCGCCGCTGGATCAGCCTCCCCAGCTGGCGAAGACGGTCGCCGCGAAGGCCCGCTATGCCAGCCGTGACGCCATCGAGGACGACGCGACCCGCGAATGGTTGCTGGCCGCGCTCCATGGCCGGGACGTGCGCCCGGCGGTGCTCTTCACCGCGTCCCATGGCGTGGGCTTCAAGGCGAATGACCCGCTCCAGCTCACGAAACAGGGCGCCCTGTTGAGCCAGGATTGGGCCGGCTTTGGCGCGATGGCCCCGGCCCACTACGTGGCGGCGTCGGACATCCAGGACGACGCCCGGCTCCATGGCCTGGTGGCGTTCTTCTTCGCCTGCTTCGGCATGGGCACGCCCGCGCACGACGAGTTCCCGCTCCATGCCTCACGCAGCGGCGACGCGCTCGCGAGCGCCCCCTTCATCGCGGCCCTGCCACGGCGGCTCCTGGCGCATCCCAACGGCGGCGCGCTGGCGGTGATCGGCCACGTGGAGCGGGCCTGGGGCTTCTCCATCAAGCCCCTGCAGATGACCCAGACGACGATTCACCCGTTCCGCAACACGCTCTGGAAGATCATGGCGGGCATGCCGGTGGGTCACGCGCTGCGCGACTTCCGCGACCGGTTCTCCGCCGCCAACAACATCCTGCTGACGCACCTGGATGCCAACACGTCCAACGGCAAGCTCCAGCCGCGCGAGCTGCTGCACCGGTGGATCGAACGCAACGACGCTCGCAACTACGTGGTGCTCGGCGATCCCGCCGTGAGCATCCGGCACAACGACCTGCAGGCGCTTCCCTGAAAGGAGCATCGACCCATGCGAACGCTCATTCTCAGCGATCTCCACCTCGGCAACGGTGGCCCCTACGACATCTTCGCGGGCGCCGCCGAGCTGCCCGCCCTCTTCGACTCCTTCACCCGCACGCCCACCCACGTCGTCCTCAACGGGGACAGCTTCGACTTCCTGCTCAACGACGACCCGCTCGCGGTGGATCCCCAGCGGACGCTGGAGCAGGCCCGCGCGCTGGTGACGTCCGCGCCGACCGCGCCCGCGTTGAAGGCGCTCGGGCGGGTGCTGGCCGCGGGGGGCCGGGCGACGATGGTGGTGGGCAACCACGACCTGGAGCTGGCGCTGCCGGACGTCCAGGAGGTGATCCGCTCCGCGCTGGGCCAGCCCAGGGAGGTCGCTTCGCGGCTGGAGTTCCGGGACGGGACCGCGCCCCTGCAACTGGAGGTCGGCGGTTCGCGCGTGCTGGTGACGCACGGTGAGCACACCGACGTGGCGAACCGCATCGACTACGACTCGCTCCTGTCGGCGGAGCGAGCGAACCGCTTCCGCTATCCGCCGGGCTCGGTGCTGGTGAAGACGCTGCTCAACCCGCTCAAGCACCAGCACCGCATGCGGTACATGGACCTGCTCAAGCCGGACTTCGAGGGCGCGGTGATGGTGGCGCTCGGCGTGAAGCCTGACGCGCTCAAGGTCCTGTTCAACGCGGGGACGCTCACGCTCATCCGGCGCCTGCTGGAGAACCGGGGGCTCGCGCCGGCCTTCGCGCTCGAACCGATGGACGCGGTGGGTGCGTCGGACGCGGACGCGCACCTGGCGCGCAGCCTGGCGCGAGTGGACCTGAAGGACGACGAGGTGGACGCCCTGCTGTCGGTGCTCGACCCGGAGAAGCTCAACGCCTTCGACAACCCGGAGGCCTTGGGCCGTGCCCGGCTGAAGCTGGCCAAGGCGGGCTTCGCGTTCTACGCACGCCTGCACCGCGCGGTCGCCGGCAGGACCGGCACGGACTACTTCGCCCTGGAGCCCGGCAAGGACGAGCTCGCGGAGACCGCGCGACTGGGCAAGAAGTACGACCCGCAGGCGGTGGTGATGGGCCACACGCACGCGGCCCGCTGGCACGAGGGCAACGGCCCCCTCTACGCCAACACCGGCACGTGGATCTCCCTCCTGCGGCTCCCCGCCCCGGAGGCCTCCGACGAGGAATGGGGCGAGTACCTCGTGGAGCTCCAGGGCAATCCGTCGCTGGACCCGGCGAAGCAGAAGCACGCGAGGCTGGAGCAGCGCTTCACCTTCGTGGAGGTGGAGCCGCACGCTTCGACGCGGGGCGCGACGCTGCGGCTGTCGCAGTGGACGGATCAGGGCCCGAAGACGCTGCGCAGCGCGGACCTTCCGGCCGGGAGCTGAGGGCCGCGCTCAGCGGGAGAGCTGGGGACGGTCCGCCACGGCGGACAGCACGCCGTGGAGCAGGGCCAGCACCACGGCCACCCCGAGCATGTACGGAGCGATGAACTGAAGGCCCCATCGCTCCGCGATGACACCCGCGAGGCTGGGCAGCGCCGCCACGCCCGTCGTCGCCGCGCTGACCTGGAAGCCCACCGCGTGCGCGGAGACATCCAGCCCCACGCGGCGAGGCGTCTCCGACATCAGGGCCGGGAAGATGGGTGCCAGAGCGAGTCCCAGCAACGCGAGCCCCAGCGCGGGAGGCACGGCGGGAATCGCGAACAGGGCCGCGCCCACCACGGCCAGCACCGTGCTTCCGTGCAGCATCCGCACCGGCCTGAGGTGTTCGACGACGAAGCCGGAGAGGACGCGCCCCACCAGCAGGCTGCCCCAGTAGATGCTCACGCAGGTGCCCGCCGCGGCGGTGTGCAGGCCCCGGCCTTCGGTGAGCACGGTGAAGCTCCACTGGCCCGCGGTCACCTCCACGCCCGTGTAGAAGAAGAACGTGAAGATCTGCAGCCACACGCGGGGCCGGCGCACGGCCTCCATCGCGGATGAGGTGATCACCTCCGCGCGAGGCTCCGCGCCCGGCGCTCCCACCGGAGCGTCCCACAGCCGGCGCATCAACAGGAACGTCAGCGCCAGCATCCCCAGCACCACGGCGAGGACCGCATAGCCGGTCCTCCAACCCGCGCCCCGAGCGAGCAGCGCCGTCATCAACACCGGGCCCATCGCGGCGCCCACGCTGTAGGCCGCATGCAGCCAGCTCATGTGCTTGGGGCCGAAGTTCTGGGCCGCGTAGTTGTTGAGCGCGGAGTCGATGGCGCCCGAACCGAAGCCGATGAAACAGGCGGCGGCCAGGAACAGCACGAACAGAGGCACCATCGCGTAGCCCGTGAGCCCCAGCGCCACCGAGCCGGTGCTCAGCGCCAGCAGCAGCCCCAGGTTCATCGCGCGCATCAGCCGGCCCGCGAGCAATCCGGAGGTGAAGTAGGCGGCCGCCGCCGTCCCCAGGATGGCGCCCATCGCCGCCTGCGACAGACCGAATGTGTCGCGCAGCGACGGCCACGCGACCCCGAGCACCGCGTCCGGCAACCCCAGGCTGACGAAGGCCAGGTAGGCAAGCGTGAGAAGCGCGGGACGCGGACGAGGCACGGGCGAGGAGAGGCTCACGTGGAGCACCGTAGAACGCGGTCGGGCATCCCGTGGGGACATCGCGGTCACATTCCCCCGCCGGGGTCTTGACCTTGACACCAGTGGCAGGCCCGAAGCTCTCGGCCATGGAGTCTTCAGGGATGAGAAGGAAAGAACCCGACCGGGACTCCCCGTCGGGAGCGGACCGCGGAAACCTGTCCGACTGTCGGACAAGTTTGGATCCGCGTGGCGGGGAAGCTCCCGCTCCGGCCAGGCCACGGAAACCTGTCCGACTGTCGGACAGGTTTTGAATCAGGTCGGCCGGGAGGGGGCCCCATGGAAGTTGGGGGTCCTGGAATCCCGATTCAGGAGTGCAGGATGAACATCGGAGAACTCGCCCGGCGCACGGGCAGCAGCGCGCGGTCCATCCGCCACTACGACAAGGCGGGGCTCCTGGCCTCGCACCGCCGGGACAACGGCTACCGCGACTTCGACGAGGTCGCCGTTCCCCAGGTCATGCAGGTGGCCCGGATGATCCGCCTGGGCTTCTCCCTGGAGGAGATCGCCACCTTCCCGCCCTGCATGCTCCGGCAGGTCACGGACGCCATCTGTCCGGACGCGCTCGCGGCCCACCGGGAGCGGCTGGCGGAGGTGGAGCGGCAACTCTTCGACCTCGCCCGCCTTCGCGAGCGGCTCATCACCCTGCTTCCCCCCCAACGAACGAGTCCCCCATGAACCGTCGTGACGTGATGAAGAGCGCCCTGCTGGGCACGGCCGTACTGCCTGGTCTGAGCCGTGCGGCCACGCCCACGAAGACGCCGCGCAAACCGAGGACGTTCCTCCTGGTTCACGGTGCGTGGCACAACGCGCTGCACTGGACGCGCGTCTCCGAAGCGCTCTCCGCGAAGGGGCACCGGGTGGTGGCCATCGACCTGCCCGGCCACGGCCTCAACGCGCGCTTCCCCGCGTCCTACCTCACGGGCGACGCGGCGCGCTTCAAGGAGGAGCGCTCGCCCCTGGCCGACGTCACGCTGGACGACTGCGCGGACGCCGTGGTCGCGGCGCTGGAGAAGCTCCAGGGCGGACCCAAGCCCGTGCTCGTGGGGCACAGCGCGGGCGGCACTGTCATCACGCGCGCGGCGGAGAAGGCCCCGCAGCTGATTGACCGGCTGGTGTACCTGAGCGCCTACGTGCCGCTGCGTCTTCAAAGCGCCAGCGCCTATGGCGCGCTACCCGAAGCCCACACGCCCTACAGCGCGCCACTCTTCATCGGCGACGCCGCGAAGTTGGGCGCGGTGCGGATCAATCCGCGCGGCGACGCGGCATACCGGGAGGCCCTGCGCGCGGGCTTCTACCACGACGTGGACGAAGCAGCCTTCCTGCCCTTCGCGCTCGCGCTCACGCCCGACATCCCGGTGTCGCTGTGGATTGGCAAGGTCGGCGCCACCAAGGAACGCTGGGGCCGCATCCCGCGCAGCTACGCGAGATGTGCCCAGGACCGCGCCTTGGTCCCCGCGCTTCAGGACCTGATGATCCGCGAGGCGGACGCCTTCACGCCCGGCAACGCCTTCACCGTGGACACGCTGGACACGTCACACTCACCCTTCGCGTCCCAGCCCCAGAAGCTGGCCGCGCTGCTGGACGGACTGCGCTGAAGCCGCGGGCTCGGAAAGCAGGCGTGTCGGTGCCGACCGATACCGTGCCCAGCATGACAACCACGATCAAGGCCTCACGGCGCCGCGTTGCTGTGCTGCTAACTGGAGTGCTGTCTTTGTCCGCATGTACCGAAGGCGCCATGGGAGCGGCGGCTGGTGTACGAAAATGGGTGGGGCCGCAAGTCACGGTCCCAGGCGGCGGGCAGTTCAGGACAAACATCTTCTACGGCCCATGGCAGTGCAGTCCGCAACTCATGAACTACTGCCGCGACAAATGCTCCGGGGAGGGATACGCACTCCAAGGCTGCGTGTGGCTCGCGGACGTGAAGATGGACTTCGACGGCAACATGTTCAGAGCGGGGAGTCGGTTCGGCATCGCCAACTGCTGCTGTAACTACCCAGCCCTGAGCGTCAGCCAGAACGCAACGGCACGAGGCCGATGGGAGTCCATCCGAGATGGATTCCGCGAACGATGGGCGGAGAAGTTCGGCCAGTGGCCTGCTGATTCCAGTGGGAACAACTACCCGGCCCACCACATCCGCGACCTCAAGCATGGTGGCAACCCGACCGACTGGGACAACATCATCCCCTATCCCTCCGACCTCCATTCCGGCCTGAATCAGGTCTACAACCAGTGCTACGCAGGACAACCCCCGTGGACGAGCGTCGGGGTCAGCCATCCCTACGGAGAGTAGCCACATGCCGACGATGACCGAACTCCTCGACGCGGTGGCGGCCCAGCACTTTCCGCATCCGCCCGCGACGGTGGAGGCAGTCGAGGCGTTCGAACATCGAATGGGATGGCGCCTGGATCCGGACCTGCGCGCTTTCTACACACGCTTTGATGGAGCCAGGCTGTTTCGTGGCTCCAACGCGCCGTACCAGCTCCTGCCGCTTGCCGAGGTGCGGCGCGCACGTGTCGTCATGTCTCAAGCTGACACGGACGCGGCGGGTCCCTCGGATTGGTACGCGTTGTGCCAGCTCCAGGACAGCAACTATGTGCTCCTGGACGTGGGGCAGCAGACGCATGGGCGCTATCCACTCCGCGACGGCTACCGCGAGGGATTTCCGGACCCCTACTACTGCCCGGTCATTGCCCGCTCGTTCGCGGAGTTCCTGGCGGGCGCACTGGCGTCCGGTGGGCGGTCCTTTTGGCTGAAGGCCCTCGAAGATCAGGGCCAGTGACCCCGATGCCACGGCCTTTAGAAGATGGACAGACCGGTCAGCGTCGTGAACCGGTCCAGCGCCTCCACGCCCGCCACTGAGTTGCCCCTCGCATCCAATCCGGGGCTCCACACGCACAGGCCGCAGCGGTTGGGGATGACCGCGATGATGCCGCCGCCCACGCCGCTCTTGCCCGGCAAGCCCACGCGGTAGGCGAACTCTCCCGCCGCGTCGTACGTGCCGCAGGTGAGCATCACCGCGTTGACCTGCTTGGCCTGGCTGCGCGTGAGCAGCCTCGCCCCATCCGCGCGCTGCCCATGGCGGGCGAGGAAGCCACAGGCCCGGGCCAGGTCCGCGCAGCTCATCGCCAGCGAGCACTGCCAGAAGTAGTGCTCCAGCACCTCCGGGACGGCGCTCTCCATGTTGCCGTAGCTCGCCATGAAGTGGGCCAGCGCGCTGTTGCGGTGGCCGTGTTCCGCCTCCGACGCCGCGATGACCGGATCGAAGTCCACGGACGGATTGCCGCTCTCCGCTCGGAGGAAGTCCCGCAGCGTGCCGCGCGCATCCCCGGTGAGCCGCTGCAACCGGTCCGTGATGACCAGCGCTCCCGCGTTGATGAACGGGTTGCGCGGGATGCCCTGCTCGTACTCCAGCTGCACCAGCGAGTTGAACGGGTTGCCCGACGGCTCCTTGCCCACGCGCTTCCACAGCGCATCCCCGTCCCGCGCCAGCGCGAGCGCCAGCGTGAACACCTTGGAGATGCTCTGGATGGAGAACGGCTCGCGCCAGTCCCCCACGCCGTACACGTCCCCCTCCACTGTCGCGAGCGCCATGCCGAAACGGCGCGGGTCCACCGCCGCCAGCGCCGGGATGTACGTCGCCACGCGGCCCTGCCCCACCACCGGCCGCACCGCATCCCAGACCTCCGACAACACCGCCTGGTAGTCCATGTCCCGCCATCCTCGTCCGGAAAGGACGGGGACGCTTTCAGAATTTCCGCGCCGCGGTGTCTGCTGGGCATGCGCTTGTTCTCGACCACGTTCCTGGCCCTCTCCCTCCTGGGCTCCGTCCCCACCGCGTGCTGCAGCAATCCCAGCCCGTCCACCAACGCCTGCCAGACCCCGGAGGAAACGCCGACGGACCCGGGCACGGTCCACGTGACCCAGATCGGCGCCGGGGAGTTCAGGGCCGCGGACCAGACCTGGCCCTATCAGCTGCTCAAGCTGGAGGTGCCCGGCCGCGCCGCGACCTATGCGCAGTGGTTCCCGCCCCGGAAGCCGGGCGTGTCCCCCACGGTCGTGCTCACCAAGCCCTATGACGGCATCGCCTGGACCGGTGAGGCCGTGGACGCGAAGTGGGCCGCGCGCGGCGCCGGCATCCACCCGGACGACAGTGAGCCGCACTACGGGCCGGGCTCATCACCCATCGCGTTCACGCCCACCACTCCGGAGATCATCGCGGGCGAGGCCTTCATCCACCTGCTCCATGACTTCGGCGTGCTCGCCGTCTTCGGCCGCTTCTACGCAGGCGGAGACCTCCAGAATGACCGCGACGACATGAACGCGGGCATGCGCTTCCTGGCCCAGGCCCCCAATGTGGACACCCGCCGCATCGGCATCTTCGGCGGCTCCTGGGGCGGCTACGAGGCGCTCTACGCCGCGGCGGACGCCCCCTCCACCGTAGTGCCCGCCGTGGGCGTTGCCCTGTGCCCGCTGTCCGACTTCGCCGCGGAGGTGGACTACGTGAGCCGGTGGGTGCCCGCGCGCGTGAGCGACCCGGCCATGCGCTCGCGCTACCAGCAGTTCTTCGAGCCCTACTTCCGCCGCATCTACGCCACCACCGGCGGCGACCCCGTCACCCCCGGCACGGACTACACGCGCTGGACCGCCGCCCACCTGGCCAGCACCGTCCAGACGCCGTTCCTCATCCTCCACGACGACTGGGACACGCTCATCCCCGTGGAGCACACGCGCGCGCTCGTCGCCCAGGCCCCGCAGCGCTTCACGCCCATGTACTTCCAGAACCTCCCGGCCGTGGACTGGAACACCCTGCCGCCGGACCACGGGCCGTTGCTCAGCGCGCACGGCAGCGTCGTCATCACACTGAGCCTGGGACACCTGCTCGTGACGCTGGGCGCGGAGGAGCACCCCCTCTACGTCCCTCACGCACAGGGCACCGTGCGCACGTGGCTGCAGGGCGTGCGCGCCGCCCAGGAGCAGGGCCGCGACGTGAGCGACGTGGTACCCCGCCTGCAGGAACTCACCGACCCGCGCGTGCTGATGTTCGAGCCCACGCTGGGAGCGCTCCAGCCGGGCGCCGCCTTCATCGCCCAGGAGCTCAACGCAGTCTGGGGCACGAGCTTCACCGACGCCAACGTGCGCTCGGCGATTGGTCCCGGCATGCCCAAGCCCTGAGCCAGCGCATGCCTGCCCCCCATGGCACCGGAAAAACACCGGCATGTCGATCCACGCCCGGGCCATTCGTCGCCAATTTGGACGGGCAAATGGACTGCCCGGAAGGGATGGATGCGACCATGGAGCTGACGGTGACGGAGTTCGTGACGCTGGATGGCGTGGTTCAGGCTCCGGGAGGCCCGGGGGAGGACACGAGCGGCGGCTTCGCCCATGGCGGCTGGGTGCAGCCTCATTCCAGCGCGGAGCTCGGCGCGCACGTTGTCGACATCTTCAGTCGAGCGGACGCGTTCCTGCTCGGGCGCGGGACGTACGAAATCTTCGCCAACTACTGGCCGCGCGTGACGACGCCGGACGCCCCCATCGCCCGGTCGCTCAACACGCTGCCCAAGTACGTGGCGTCCACCACGCTGCGCCGCGTGGAGTGGGCGAACTCGACGCTGTTGGAGGGGGACACGGTGGAGGCGGTGCGCCGCATCAAGGCCTCGCCCGGCCGTGAGCTGCAGGTGCATGGAAGCTGCGGCCTGCTGCAGACCCTGCTGGAGCATGACCTGGTGGACGTGCTGCATCTGCACGTCATCCCCGTGACGATTGGCAGCGGCCGGCGCCTCTTCGGAGCGGGAACGCAGCCCCGCACGCTGCAACTCGCCGCGTCCCAAATCACGCCCAAGGGGGTGGCGCTGCTCACCTACCGGCGCGTCGGGCCCCTGCGGGTCGGCACCATCGGACAAGCGGATTGATGCGTCAGCGCAGGCCCGCGAGCTTCGCCAGCTCGCGGGCCATGGCGCGCAGCTCCTCCGCGCCCGCCGCGTTCGGGCTCACGTCGAACACCACCTCGTAGCCCAGCCCCGCCTGGTTGATGGCCTCCGAGCGCGGGACGCGGGCCTTCAGCACCGGCACCGTCACGTCCTTCAGCGCCTCCTCCATCGCGACGTTGGTCGCTGGCGTGCGCCGGTCCCACAGGTTCACCGCGGCCACCAGCTGGCCGCCCTGCTCGCGCACGTCTCGCCACGCGGTCTCAATCTCACCCAGGCCCTGCAGCGCGAACGCCCCCGTGGGCACCGGCGCCACCACCACGTCCGCGAAGCACAGCACGGCCTCCGTGAACGCGCCGATGCTCGGCGGCGTGTCCACGATGATGACGTCCGGCGTCCACGACAGCGTCTTCAGCGCGCGCGGAATCGCCTGCAGCCGGTGGCCCCAGCCGAACAACTCGCGCTCCAGCGCCGCCATGCGCGGAGCCCCCGGCGCGATGAACAACCCCTGCCGCTTCGGCGACGCCACCACGATTTCATCCAACTTGTGCTTCGGCCGCGGCCCGAAGGCGTCCGCCACGCACGGGCCTTCCCGCGACTCCAGGCCCAGCACCAGCGACGCATGCGCCTGCGGATCCAGATCCAACAGCAGCACCCGGTGGCCCGCGTCCGCCAGCGCCGCCGCCACGTGCGAACACAGGGTCGTCTTCCCCACGCCACCCTTGATGGTGCAGAACGCAATCGTCGGCATGACCTCGGGGTCTACCAGGAATCCCCCACGGCGCGGGGCCGCTCCGGATTGGACCGCCCGCCCCATCCGGAGCGCTCCAGAATGGAGCAGCCTGCCCTGCCCTACCCATGCCACTCCAATGATTCCAGCCCCTTGGCGCTGGCACCGGACGTGCTCTGTCCCCTCCACGTCAGGGCGCCCCCAGCGGGTGTCGGAGCATCAGGAGACTCACCATGGAAATCCGCTTCTTTGGCGTTCGGGGCAGCATCGCGGTGTCGGGCTCGCGCATCGGTGGCAACACCGCGTGCGTGGAGGTGACGAGCCAGGGCGAGCGGCTGATCCTCGACGCGGGCACGGGCATCCGGGCGCTGGGCGAAGTCATGATGCGCGAGGGCGCGCCGCGGAAGGCGACGATGTTCTTCTCGCACCTGCACTGGGATCACGTGCAGGGCTTCCCCTTCTTCACGCCCGCGTACCTGCCCACCACGTCGCTGACGATGTACGGCCCCGGCGCGAACGGTGCCCAGGCGCTGGAGTCCACGCTGTCGCAGCAGATGCGCCCGCCGCAGTTCCCGGTGCCGCTGTCCACCATGCGCTCGAAGATGGCCTTCGGCGCCGCGCTGCACGGCCGCACCGTGGAGGTGGGCCCCTTCAAGGTGACGCCCATCGACGTGCCGCACCCGGACGGCTGCATGGCCTACCGCGTGGAAGCGGACGGCCACTCCTTCGTGTACGCCACGGACGTGGAGCTGCCGGAGCGCCTCACACCGGACGTGGCCCGCCACTTCGAGGGCGCGGACGCGCTGTGCCTGGACGCGCAGTACACGCCCGACGAGTACGAGGGCAAGAAGGGCATGTCCAAGAAGGGCTGGGGCCACTCGACGATGATGGACGCGGCCAAGGTGGCCAAGGACCTGCACGCCGGGCGCCTCTTCCTCTTCCACCACGACCCGTCCCACGCGGACGAGCTGCTGGAGGACATGGCCCAGGAGGCGCGCGGCCTGTTCCCCTTCACCGAGCCCGCGCGTGAAGGCCAGCGCATGCTCCTGGGCCGCGCGGCGGGCGCATGAGCGCCGCGAGCCCGGAGCCGTGCGATAGACTGTCTCCAGCGCCCTTCTCACTTCCGCCGCTGCCCGCCGCCATGCCCTCGTCCCCGCCGGATGTGTCCCAGGTCCTGCTCCCCCTTGGTGGCCTCGTCGGGCGCGAGGTGGACCTGGACGCCTTCCTCCAGACGCTCGTGGACCGCATCGCCATCACGCTCCAGGCGGACCGGGGCACGCTGTGGCTGTTGGACCCCGTGCGCCGCGAGCTGTTCAGCCGCGCGGCGCACCTGCCGGAGGTCGCGCAGATCCGCGTGAAGCTGGGCCAGGGCGTGGCGGGCTACGTGGCGGAGGCCGGCGAGCCCGTGCACGTGCCGGATCCGCGCGGCGAGCGCCGCTTCTTCGCGGACATCGACCGGATGACGGGCTACCGCACCATCAGCCTGGCCGCGGTGCCGCTGCGCGACGCGGCGGGCGCCGTGTACGGCGTGCTCCAGGTGCTCAACCGCCTGGGCGGTGGCCCCTTCACGGAGGACGACACCCGGAGGCTCACCGACATCGCGGCGCAGGTGAGCACCGCGCTCCAGAGCACCAGCCTCTACCAGGAGCTCCAGCGCGCGAAGGATCAGCCGCAGGCCCCGGTGGGCTACTTCTTCAACCGCATCATCGGAGAAGCCCCGCCGCTCAAGGCCCTCTACCGACTGGTGCAGAAGGCCGCGCCCACGGACGCCACCGTGCTGCTGCGCGGGGAGAGCGGCTGCGGCAAGGAGCTCTTCGCGCGCGCCATCCACGTCAACGGCCCCCGGCGCGACAAGCCCTTCGTGAAGGTGGACTGCGCGGCCCTGCCCGCCGCCCTCATCGAGAACGAGCTCTTCGGCCACGAGAAGGGCGCCTTCACCGGCGCCGACCACCGCGTGCCCGGCAAGTTCGAGGCGGCCGACGGAGGCACCGTCTTCATCGACGAGCTGGGCGAATTGCCCCAGGCCGTGCAGGGCAAGCTCCTGCGAGTGCTGCAGGACCGCGAGTTCGAACGCGTGGGTGGCACGCAGGCCGTCAAGGTGGACGTGCGCATCGTCGCGGCCACCCACCGCGACCTGCCGCGCATGGTGGCGGAGGGCAGGTTCCGCGAGGACCTCTACTACCGCATCAAGGTCGTGGAGCTGCTCCTGCCCCCGCTGCGTGAGCGCGGCGCGGAGGACATCGAGCGGCTCGCCCGCCACTTCGTCGCCACCGCCGCGAAGCGCCACCGCCTGCCCGTGCCCCGCCTCGGCGCCACCGCGCTCGCGAGGCTCAAGCGCTACCGCTGGCCCGGCAACGTGCGCGAGCTGGAGAACTGCATCGAAAGCGCCGTGGTGCTGTCCGAGGGCGAAATCCTGGAGGAGCACCTGCCCCTGCCCTCCCTGGACCGGGCGCCCTCGCCCACCGAGCCAGGCGCGTTCACCGAGCCAGGCGCGCCGCGAGCGTCCGCCGCCGCGCCGGACGCACCGCTGCTCCTCCCACTGGCGGAGGTGGAGCGGCGCCACATCCTGCGCGTGCTGGAGGCCGTGAAGGGCAACCGCACCGCGGCGGCGCGCACGCTGGAGATCGGCCGCAACACGCTCGCTCGCAAGCTCAAGGAGTACGGCCTGGCGGACGAGGGCTGAGCGTCGAATCACACTCGGGACCCGAGCCCCGCCCCCCAGCGGGCGGCCATCGGGGCGGCAGCCTGCCCGGGGGTGCCTTTCGGCGGACACCGGGGGCACCTCTCAACAGGGCCGTGGTGCGTACCGCGAGGGACGGACACGTGCCCGTCCCAGGGGGAAGGAGCACGTCATGGCGGATGTCCTCGATGCCCGGTCAAGCGGGCCCCCGGCGCATCGGGAGGCGCGGACCGGCAGGATCATTGGCATCTCCGTGGTGGCCGCCCTGGGCGGATTCCTCTTCGGCTTCGACACCGCCGTCATCAACGGCACGGTCGCCGCCCTGAAGGCCGAGTTCGCCGCGAGCAGCCTGGGCCTGGGGCTGGCGGTGTCCTCCGCGCTCATCGGCTCGGCGGCGGGCGCCTTCGCGGCGGGGCCCTTCGCGGACCGCTACGGCCGCCGGCGCACGATGATGCTCGCGGCGGCGCTGTTCATCATCAGCGCCATCGGATCGGGGTTCGCGTTCTCCCTCTGGGACCTGAGCTTCTGGCGGCTGGTGGGCGGCCTGGGCGTGGGCTTCGCCAGCGTCGTGGCGCCCACATACATCGCGGAGATCGCCCCGGCGTACCTGCGCGGCCGCCTGGCGTCCCTGCAACAGCTGGCCATCGTGACCGGCATCTTCGTGGCCCTGCTGGGGGACTTCGCCATCGCGCTCTACGCGGGCTCCGCCTCCAACCCCACCTGGCTGGGCTTCACCGCGTGGCGGTGGATGTTCTTCAGCGGCCTGCCACCCGCGCTCTTCTACGGCATCGGCGCCGTCTTCATCTCGGAGTCCCCGCGCTTTCTCGTGGCCATGGGGCGCGAGCAGGAGGCGCTGAGCGTGCTGCGCGACATCGAGGGGGACGCCGCGCCCTCCAAGGTCGTGGAGATCCGCCGCTCGCTGCGCACGAACTACACGCCGCACCTGGCGGACCTGAAGGGCGGCCGCTTCGGGTTCCTGCCCATCGTGTGGATCGGCATCGTGCTCGCGATGCTCCAGCAGTTCGTGGGCATCAACGTCATCTTCTACTACTCCAGCGTCCTCTGGCAGGCGGTGGGCTTCTCCGAGCACAACTCGCTGGCCATCACCGTCATCACCAGCGTCACCAACATCCTCACCACGCTGGTCGCCATCGCGTTCGTGGACCGGGTAGGAAGAAAGCCCCTGCTGATCATCGGCTCCGTGGGCATGGCGCTCACGCTGGGTTTGTTGGCGTATCTCTTCGGCACCGCGCCGTTGGACGCCGCGGGCAAGCCCGTGCTGCAGGGCGCGGCCGGCACCACCGCGCTCATCGCCGCGAACCTCTACGTCGTCTTCTTCGGCTTCTCGTGGGGCCCCGTCGTCTGGGTGCTGTTGGGCGAGATGTTCCCCAACCGCATCCGCGCGCTCGCGCTCTCCGTCGCGGCCATGGCGCAGTGGCTGGCCAACTTCCTGGTGTCCGCCACGTTCCCGTCGCTGCAGGCCGTTGGACTCGGCTGGGCGTACGGCCTGTATGCCGCGGCCGCCGTGTTCTCCCTCTTCTTCGCCGCCAGGTTCATCCGCGAGACGAAGGGTCGGGAGCTGGAACAGATGTAGCCCCGTGAGACAGGGCAATACGCGGAAGCTTGTACACCCGTACGGGCTTTCTGCATTTTTACGCACCGGCTGGGTGAGAAAACACCTGTTCCATTTGACACCTGGGGTCACCGGCTTTCAGCATCACCTTCATGCTGAAACATTCCCCCCCGTTCCCCCGACTCGCGAGCGTTCTGCTCGCTTCCCTCCTCCTCACACTGACAGCCTGTCCCGGCGACGAAGGCTCTGACAACGACGGCGGCACGAATCTCACGGACGGCGGCTCCACCGATGGTGGCGACACGCTGCCCGACGGCGGTTCGTATGACCCGGGCCCCCAGATCTGCGGCGACGGCAAGGTCCAGAAGGGCGAAGCCTGTGACGACGCCAACACCGTGAGCGGCGACGGCTGCACGTTCGACTGCAAGGAGGTGGAGGTCGGCTTCGAGTGTCCCCAGTGGGGCCGGCCCTGCGGCATCGCGACGGCGTGTGGCAACGGCATCGTGGAGGAAGGCGAGAAGTGCGACGACCGCAACAAGGAATCCAACGACGGCTGCAAGGCGGACTGCTCCGAGGTGGAGATCGGCTGGTCCTGCCCCTTCCAGGGCCAGCGCTGCCGCGCGTCCGAGTGCGGTGACAAGATCATCGCCGGCGAGGAGGAGTGCGAGGACGGCAACAGCGCCGACGGCGACGGCTGCAGCAAGACCTGCCGCCTGGAGCCGGGCTACAAGTGCGATGCCATCGACCAGCCGTGCACGAGGACGACCTGCGGCGACGGCAAGAAGGAAGGCACCGAGCAGTGCGACGACGGCAACCACGACATGGGCGACGGCTGCTCGCCGCTGTGCGTGCTGGAGCCCCGGTGCGTGAACGGCACCTGCGAGGCCCGCTGCGGCGACGGCGTCATCCTCCCCGGTGACACCACCGAGCAGTGCGACGACGGCAACACCCGCTCCAACGACGGCTGCTCGTCCGACTGCAAGCTGGAGGCGGGCTTCGCCTGCTTCAACGTCAAGGGCACCCTGCCGAACGAGGTGGAGATCCCGGTCGTCTACCGCGACTTCCGTGGCAAGGGGCAGCCCGTCGGTGGCAACTACCCCGCCACCATCCACCCGGACTTCGACGACGCGAACGGTGCGGAGCAGGGCATCGTCGGCGCGAAGTTCGCCGCCCTCGGCGCGGACGGCAAGCCCGTCTACGCGAAGGAAGGCGTGGCCTCCGGCACCACCCACGGCAAGACGGCGTTCGACCAGTGGTACCGCGACACGCCCAACATCAACGTCACCGAGGTCAGCACGCTGAAGCTCGCCAAGCAGCCGAACGACTCCTACGTGTTCGACGACCAGACCTTCTTCCCGCTCGACGACAGCGGCTGGGTGGGCCTGGGCAAGGAGAACAAGCTCAACGACAACAACGGCATCAAGCGCAACTTCAGCTTCACCAGCGAGACGCGCTACTGGTTCGAGTTCAAGGGCAACGAGGTGCTGACGTTCCTGGGTGACGACGACGTCTGGGTGTTCATCAACCGCAAGCTCGCCCTGGACCTGGGCGGCGTGCACGGCGCCACCTCCGGCACGGTGTCCCTGGCGGACGCGGCCACCGTGTCCGGCCTGGGCCTGGTGAAGGGCAAGATCTACGAGGTCGTCGTGTTCCAGGCGGAGCGCCACACGTCCCAGTCCTCGTACAGGCTGACCCTGAACAACTTCGAGACCCAGCGCACCGAGTGCAAGTCCACCTGCGGCAACGGTACGGTCGATCAGGGCGAGACGTGTGACAACGGCAACGCCAACGGCCCGGGCTACGGCAAGTGCAGCCTCACCTGCATCTGGAACGCCCGCTGCGGCGACGGCATCACCCAGTACAACTTCGGCGAGACGTGCGACGACGGCAACACCAACGACCGCGACGCCTGCCCGAACAACTGCGTGATCGATCCGGGGTAGTCGTCCCGCCGTCCCCGGCTCCGGCGCCCACCCGGGCCGGAGCCCCCCGCCCGGGCCTCACAGGGTCCGGGCGAGCATGAACACGGCGGCCAGGGACAGCGCCCCGGCCGCCGCGAAGTGCCTCCAGGCCCGGCGGGACAACACCCCGCCGGTGCCCGTGGCGCCCTCCCCCAGCACCATCAGCGCCGGACGCCCACCGCGCCCGCGCAGCTCGTAGGTGCCGTCGCGGGACCCGCGCTGAAGCTCCCCCACCACCAGACACGCCTCCCCGGGGACGCCCACGCGCTCCCAGGACAGCGCCTGCGCGGGCGCCTCCAGCAGCTCCGCCCGGGTGAGCGCGGGCGGCGCCAGGCACCGCCGCACCTCCACCGGCGCCAGCAGCGCGGACGGCGCGAACCCCACCGTCGCTCGTGTGCGCTCGCCCTTCAGGATCAGCACCGGCGAGTACGCGCGCTCCCTCGACAGGAGCGGCCCCTTGCGGCCGTGCGTCCCCACCGCGTGCACCGCCGCGTCGTAGAAGGCGCACGGCACGCCGCCCGGCGACGTCAGCGCCTCCACGGAATCCAGCTGGCCCCGGTACACACCGAAGCCCGGAGACCGCCCCGCGCGCAGGGCCTCCACCGCCTCATCGAGCGACATGGGCGCGGCGCCGCGCAGCGCATCCGCCCGCAGGCGCACCCGGGCCCCCCGGGCGGACACACCCGCGGCCAGCACCAGCAGCACGCCGCCCAGCGCCTTCACCAGCACGTCCGGCGACACGGGCACCAGCGGCGTCCCGCGAATCCACGGGACGAAGAGCACCAGCCCCAGGGCCAGCGCCCCGAAGCCCGCGAGCATCCAGCGCGGCCGCGCCCCCGTGGGCGTCCGCCCCAGGGTGAAGGTCGCCCAGAGCAGCAGGGCCAGTCCCACGCCACAGAGCGGCAGCAGGAGCACGCGCCCCAGGTCCAGGTCCACGGCCATGCCCCACCCCCGCCCGCGTGCCGGACGGCCCCGCGGTGGCGGAGCCCGGCGGGAGCAAGATGGGAACGGGCGGACGGGGCGGCAAGCCCCATCCCCTGCTGGATGCAGCGGCGACTACTCGGGGGCGACGCGGCGCACGGGGCGCTCCTGCAGCGGCCCCACGACCTTCAGGTCATCGAAGGTGCACTCGAGGTTGCGGCAGCCCAGGGCCAGCTTGCCCACGCGGCCCTCGAAGCCCGGCAGCACCTTGGAGGCGAAGAGCTTCTTGTTGAGGTAGGCGTCCACCCGCACGCCGCTCTTCTGCCGCTTGAGCTGGAGCTTCACCAGGAAGGGGCCCTGCTTGGGCACCGGCATCTCGTCCTGGACCAGGTTCTTGGTGTCCTCCGCGCTGTTGCCCACCACCTCATGCCCGTCTTCCGGGGAGAAGTAGCGCCACGACAGGCGCATGCCCGCGTCGGGGATGGCGAAGACGGACACCTGCACGTCGCGGATGCGGAACGCCAGCTCGCCGAAGTGCTGCCCGTCCTCCTCCACCGACCACTTCTTCCCCAGCGGGTTCACGTCCATCAGCACTTCGGCCGTGAAGTCGTCGCTCGTGAAGTAGCGGTGCGCCAGGTACGCGCGCGGCACCAGCTTGCCGTCCGCCTCCCTGCCGGCCTGCACGACGCGCAGCTCGCCCTGGTCCATCGTCCACGTGCCGCTGTGGACGTTGATCTCCTCCTCGCCCTGCTCGAAGCCCAGCTCCAGGGTGGCGCTGGCCGAGCCGGCCGCGGGCGGCGTGAGCCTCAGGCCGGAGAACACTTCCCCTTCCGTGTTGGCCGGGAAGTGCATGACCGGAGGGACCGGGTCCGAGATGACCGGAGTGCCGGTCAGGCTCCCGAAGCCCACGAAGGCGCGCACCGCGAAGCCCAGCACGGCCAGGCCGCCCACCACGGACAGGCCGGTGCGCACCCGGCCCCAGCCCGCGTGGAGCGCCTCCAGCACGGCGGCCTCGGGGGCCGTGATGGCCTTCATCGAGGCCACGTGCGAGGGCTGCGCGCGCGCCAGCGCCGACGCGGGCGCCACCACGTGCGGCGACGACGAGGCCGACACCAACCCCTCCAGCGCCTCGCACACCTCCGTGGCGGTGGCGTAGCGGGCCTCGCGGTCCGTCTCCAGCAGGCGCTCCACCACCGGATCCAGGCGGGGGTCCAGGCCGCGCACGCGCTCGGACGGCAGCTTGAAGCGGCCCACGGGCAGCTCGCCCGTGAGCGCCTCGTACATCATCACGCCCAGGGAGAAGAGGTCCGCGCGGCCATCCACGTTCTTCGCGTCCCGGCGCTGCTCCGGGGCCATGTAGTTGAGCGTGCCCATGGCCACCGCGGTCGCGGTGAGGTGCTTCTCCGAGTCCGGCTCGCGGATGCCCGCCAGGCCGAAGTCCGCCACCTTCGCGTGCAGCCGTCCATCCAACAGGATGTTCTCCGGCTTGAGGTCGCGGTGGATGATGTTCTTCGCGTGCGCGCACTCCACGGCGCGCGCCACCTGGAGCAGCACCTTCAGCGACTGCGCGGGCGAGAGCGGCTCCCTGCCGCTCAGCGCGTGGCGCAGCGACTGGCCCTCCACGTACTCCATGACGAAGTAGTAGTGCTCGCCCTCCACGCCCCGGTCGATGATCTGCACGATGTTCGGGTGGCTCAGGGCCGCGAGCGCGGTCGCCTCCTTGTCGAAGCGCGACACGAACTCCTCGTCCTTCGCCAGCCGGGGCGGCAGCACCTTCACCGCCACCGTGCGGCCCAGGGACCGCTGGCGCGCGAGCCACACCTCGCCCATGCCGCCGCGCCCCAGTATCTCCAGGAGCTCCAGGCCCGGCAGTTGGGGCTTCGCGCCCGTCAGCATCGTCTCCGCGTTCTCGATGTCGCGGATGCCCGTGTTCAAGGGCGCGCGCGGGGCCTTCACCCCCAGCGACTCCGCGCGCACCAGCGTGGCTCCGATCAACTCCGGAGCCGACGGGTCCGCCGCGGGCAATGCCACTCCGGCCGAAGGCGCGTCGCGGCCCTCGGCGGAGGCAGGCACCACCCCCGCGGGAACCTCGCCTTCTTCCGCCCTGCCCACGCCATCCGGTCGCGGGATGTTCATCTCGTTGCCCCCTGGGACGGAGCCGGCCCTCATCTCCTGTCCCACCGAGTCCGTCCTGCCCGCTCCAACCCCCGGAGCGGCGGAAGGTGACGTCGATTCTGGCGGATCATCCGCCGTGCGCGGCGTGAACGTCACCGCGATGCCTGCTTCGTCCTGGGCCTTGTCGGCCGGACGGATGCCCGACGGCTCGGCCGGGCGGTGGATGCCGGACACGTCCGCGCGCCGCACCTCGAACCGGATGCCGCAGCGGCACGTCACCTTCTGGCCGCTCACGTACACCCGGGTGTCGTGCACCGTGCCGCAGTTGGGGCACGACTGGGTCGTCGTCATGGACGAAGAGCGCACCGTCAGCGCACCTTGCGGGAGGTGGAAGTGGTCAGCTCCGCGCCGTGGACGCGGAAGGTCTGCACGCCCTTCTCCTTGCCCTTCACCTGCAGCACCGGCAGCTCCTCCACGTCGAAGCCCGGCCCGGACTTGCGCACCGTGGCCTCCGACGCCAGCACCTCGCCGCTCTTCGCGATGCCGCACAGCCGCGACGCGGTGTTCACGGTGTCGCCGATGGCGGTGAACTCGTGCCGCTCCGCGCTGCCCATGTAGCCCACGACCGCCTGGCCGGTGTTCACGCCGATGCCCACTTCGATGGGCTTCTTGCCGTCCAGCACGCGCTGCCGGTTGAGCTCCGTGACGGCGTCCTGCATCTCCAGCGCGGCGCGCAGGGCCCGGGCCGGATCATCCGGGTGCGACGACGGCGGACCCCACACCGCCATCACGCAGTCCCCGATGAACTTGTCCAGGTTGCCCTCGTAGCGGAACACCACGTCCGCCATGGCGGTGAAGAAGCTGTTGAGCATCGACACCACCTCCTGCGGCGAGTCGCTCTCCGCCAGGGTGGTGAAGCCACGGATGTCCGCGAACAGGCAGCTCACCTCCGCGAGCCGGCTCTGGCGCAGGTCCTCCGTGCCGCCGTTGATCACCGCGTCCGCCACCGCCTTGGACAGGAAGCGAGACAGCTCCGCGCGCGTCACCGCCTCGTTGCGGATCTGCTCCGCCAGGGCCGCGTTCTCCAGCGCGATGCCCGCCTGCGCGGCGATGCCAGAGAGGATGGTCAGGTCCTTCTCCGAGAAGGCGTTGATCTGCTGGCGGCTGTCCAGGAACAGCACCGCCATGATGTCGCCGTTGACGAGCAGCGGCACCGCCATGGCGGAGCGGATGCCCTGCGCCACGATGCTCTCCGCGGCGGAGAAGCGCTCGTCGATGATGGCGTCCGCCGTGAGCACCGCCTTGCCCGTCTCCACCACGCGCTTGAGCACGGTGTCCGACAGCATGACGTTCACCTGCTTGCCCTGCCGGTGGTGCACCGCGGCCGGGATGAACTCCCCCTGCGGGCCCACCTTCAGGATGACGCCGTGGTCGGCCGCGAGCAGCTCGAAGGCCACCTTGAGAATCTGTTCGAACAGGTCGTCCTGGGTGCCCTTGAGGCTCACCTGCCGGTGGAACTCGTGGACGATGCGCAGCTTCTCGTAGTCCCGGCGCAGCGCGGCCGTGTCCGTCACCTGGTCGGCCGGACGGAAGTTCTGCGGCACCTGGTCCATCTGCGCCAGGAAGGCCGGCATGGAGACGGCGTTGGCCACCACCGTCACGCCCGGCAGCGTGGGCGGGTTGGCTCCGCCGGGCGCGGCCTCGCCGCTGTGGAAGACGAGCCGCGAGGAGCCCAGGGCGATCTCATCCCCGTCCTTCAGGCGCATCTCCCCCGTCACCCGGCGCCCGTTGACGAAGGTGCCGTTGGACGAGTTCAGGTCGCGCAGCACGAAGTCGCGCCCCACCTTCTCGATGGTGGCGTGCTCCTTGGAGACCTCGCGGTCCACCAGCCGCAGCGTGTTGGAAGGATGGCGGCCGAGCGACGTGGTGGGGCCCAGGGGAAACTCCCCCAGCGTCCCGTCCGCGAACCGCCCCGTCAGGTGCGGCCCGCGCGGGTGCGACCCGGACCTGGGCGGGAATGGGGCGGGTGCCTGGTTCACGCGCGAATCCTCACCGGCCCGGACACTACCAGAGCC
>NZ_RAWN01000156.1:0-23447 GCF_003668895.1 Corallococcus sp. AB045 | reverse complement strand
GCCCCCGCCCGTCCCCCCTTCAAGGCGCGGCTGCGCGCCCTCCTCCGTCCGCCGCGCACGCTGTCGGTGACGAAGACGGGCCGCACGTACCTGGTGGTGACGTTCGGCGTGGGGCTGGGCGCGCTCAACACGGGCAACAACCTGCTCTACCTGCTGCTGGGCCTGCTGCTCAGCATGGTGGTGGTGTCCGGCGTGCTGTCGGAGCGCTGCCTGCGGGACCTGACGGTGCGCCGGGTGGGCGCGGACGCGGCCTTCGCGCGTGAGCCCTTCGCCTACCGCTGGGCGGTGTCGCGCAAGAAGGGGCACGGCTTCGCGCTGACGCTCTCCGAGGACCTCTCCCCGCTCACCGGCACCGGCAAGCTGGGGCACCTGTCCGCAGGGAAGGAGCACATCGTCCGGGCGGACCTGGCCGCGCCACACCGGGGCCCCGTGCGCCTGTCCGGCGTGCGCGTCACCACCACGTGGCCGCTGGGCCTGTTCGCCAAGACGCGCGTGTTCTCCCTGGAGGGAACGCTGCTCGTGTATCCGCGCCGCGGCTACGCCTGCAAGGAACCGGGGCCCGCGGAGAAGGGCCCCCGGGGCGAGGCGGGCAGCCCGCGCCACCTGGACGGCACCGGCGACGTGGCGGGCCTGCGCGAGCTCGCCGTGAACGAGGACGCGCGCCGCATCCACTGGCTGAAGAGCGCCGCGGCGGGGCGCCTCCTGAAGGTGGAGCGCGAGCGCGAGGAGCGCCGCGTCTGGAAGCTCGCGCTGGAGACGGGCCTCACGGGCGACGCGCTGGAGCGCCGCTGTGAGGAGGTCGCCGCGCAGGCGCACCAGCTCCTGGACGCCGGGCATGAGGTCGGACTCCAGTTGCCGGAGCGCGCGCTGCGCCCGGCCGCGGGGGCTTCGCAGGAGCGGCGCATCCTCCAGGCGCTCGCGTGGGTGGGCTTCGAGGGCGCGGACGCAGGGACGGCCTCCCGGGAGGCCGCGTGAAGCGCCCCTTGAGGCTGCGGCTCATCCTGCGCGACCTGGCGGTGGGCTCCGCCTTTGGCGCGATGGCCCTGTCCGGCCAGCTTCCCGTGTGGGTGCTGGGCGTCTTCATCGGGGCGCTGGTGCTGGCGCTGTGCGACGTGCGGCTCGTCGCGCGCTTCTCCCGCCTGTCCGCGCTGGGGCTGCTGATCGCGGCGGTGCTCCTGGGCCTCCAGCTGACGGCCGGCGCGATGAACGCGGTGGTGGCGGCGTGCGCCTTCGCGAGCCTCATCGCCGCGCAGCGGATGCTGTCCACGCCTGACGCCGCGGCCGAGGGCCAGACGCACCTGACGGGACTCTTGATGGTGGCCGGCGGCGCGGCGCTGTCGGGCGACATGTCGTACGCGCTGTTCCTCATCGCCTTCGGGGTGCTGGCCAGCCTGTCGCTGGCGCTGGGCGTGGTGGAGGCGGCGGTGCCAGACGGCGAGCCCGTGCCGGTGCGCGCGGTGCTGCGGCCGCTGTCCACGGGCGTGATGTTCGCGGTGGCCGGCGCGGTGGCCTTCTTCGTCCTCTTCCCCCGCCTCAACTGGGCCATGGTGGGGCCGCGTTCGGCGCCGGGCTTCGGCGCGGTGAGCAGCGCGGGCTACTCCAACACCGTGCGGCTGGGCGGCGCGGGCACCATCAAGGGCAACCCGCGCGTGGTGCTGCGCGCCACGCTCACGCCGGATCCAGGCCGCGAAGCGCTGGACGCCTACTGGGTGGGCCGCACCTACGACACCTTCGACGGCATGGAGTGGACGAACGTCGTCGGCGCGCAACAGACGGAGCGGCAGATCACCCTGCGCCCCGCCAGCGACACGCTCCTCCACCAGCGCATCGAGCTCCTGCCCGCGTACGGCGCCCGCACGCTGATTGCCCTGGAGATGCCCTCGCGCCTGGGCAACGCCAGGGCCCATACGCCCACCGGCACCCGGTACAGCCCGGTGCAACTCCAAGGCGGGGGCGAGGTGCGCTTCACCGTCATCGCGCCCTCGTACACCTACGAGGCCTACAGCCTGCCGCCGGACGCGAAGGCGGGCCTGTCCCCTGGCCTGGTCCAGGCGGAGCGCGACCAGCTCCTGGCGCTGCCCGATCACCTGGATGCGCGCGTCGCCCAGCTCGCGGCGCGGGTGCTCCAGGGCGAGAAGGAGCCGCTGGCCGCGGCGCGCAAGCTCGCCGCATTCCTGCAGCGGGACTACGCGTACACGCTGGAGCAGGCAGGCACGCCGGAGGATCCGCTGGCGGAGTTCCTCTTCGTGCGCAAGGCGGGCCACTGCGAGCACTTCGCCACCGCGCTCACTCTGATGCTGCGCACGCAGGGCATCGGGGCGCGGCTCGCCACGGGCTTCTATGGCGGCGCGCGCATGGACGGCGGCTACCTGTTGCGCGCGGGCGACGCGCACGCCTGGACGCACGTGCTCGTCCCGGGGCGGGGTTTCATCACCGTGGACGCGACTCCGCCGTCGAACCGCCCGAGCCAGGGCTCCGCGCTGCTGGAGAACCTGCTCGCTTTCTATGAAGCAGTGGAGGCGCGCTGGCGCAACTCCGTCGTCGACTACTCCTTCCGCGACCAGTTCGAGATGGCGAGCGCCCTGGTCCGCCCGCCGCGCCGTCCGGCCGGTGCCCCCGCGAACCAGACGCCCAGCCGCCTGCCCCCGCCGCGCGCGTGGGTGACGGCCGCCGTCGTGGCCTTTGTCGTCTGGCGCGCGGGCCGCTTCGTCTCCCGCTGGACGGGCCGCGCCCCGGTGCTGGAGGCCACGCGCTTCCTCGACCGGGTGGACGCGGTGCTCCAGAAGGCCCAGGTGCCGCGCGGTGAACACGAGACGCTGGAGGACCTGACCACGCGCCTGGCGCGCGAAGGCCATCCGCTGGCGCTGGCACTGACGCCCCTCACCCGCCGCTACCTGGAGGCCCGCTTCGGCGGCCGTGCCCTGCGCGAGGGCGAGGCCGAGCACCTGCTCGCCACCTTGCGCCGCGCGCTGGATGCGGAAGCCGCCCGTCGAGCAGTAAAGCCGGCCGGACAGGCGGGCCCTACCGCCCGCGCCTCCTGAGCGGAAGAGAAGTGCCCTCCGGACGGAAGCGGGCTTCCGTCGCCGGTCGCCCGCCCTCCCCAGGAACGCCCGGCCGAGGTGGAGAAATGTCTCCACAGCCGCCACCCGTCGCCATTAAGCGTTTCACGAAACCCCATTCGCGAACGTCATGGCGACGTGCGCTCGAGGGCACCACGCCGTGCATTTTCTCCCCTCGCAGACCCGCTGATTTCCTATCGGCCACGGGTAACGGTTACAGACCGTCGCCAGGAGACGCCCACCTGCGTCCTCCAACCCCTCGGAGACACACGCGAATACATCCAACCCTGGTTGGCATCCCGGTTGCTCAGGGCAGACACGTCAAGTTGTAGGACTTGAACCCAGAGCACCTTTCAAGCGCCTCCGCCGCGGCAGGAGGCCCGATTTGGAGAATCCATCCATGCAGGCTTCGACCGAGCAGTCGTCCAATTCTGGCTCCCTCGCGATGTATCTCTCGGAGATCAACCGGTACTCGCTCCTGAAGGTGGAGGAGGAGCAGGAGCTGGCGCGCCGGTTCATCAAGGGTGACCTGGCCGCGGGCCACCGCCTGGTGACGAGCAACCTGCGCTTCGTGGTGAAGGTCTCCTACGAGTACCGCTCCTACGGCATCAAGATGTCGGACCTCATCCAGGAGGGGAATATCGGCCTGATGAAGGCGGTGCAGAAGTTCGACCCGGACAAGGGCATCCGCCTCATTTCGTACGCGGTGTGGTGGATCCGCGCGTACATCCAGAACTACATCCTGAAGAGCTGGTCCCTGGTGAAGCTTGGAACCACGCAGGCGCAGCGCAAGCTGTTCTTCAGTCTGGCGCGCACGCGCCGTGAGCTGGAGAAGCTGGGCAGCGGCGAGGCCGTGGTGAACGTGGATGAGATTGCCCGCAAGCTCCATGTGAAGCCCGGCGAAGTGCGGGAGATGGAGCAGCGCATGGGCGGCCGGGATTTGTCCCTGGACGCGCCCATGGGCGAGGACGGCGGCAACAGCCACGTGGACTTCGTGGTGAGCGCCGCGGCGCCCCAGGACGACGAGTTCGCGGACAAGGAGGAGGCGGGCCTCATCAACAACCGCGTCCGCACCGCCCTCATGCGCCTGGACCCTCGCGAGCGCTTCATCATCGAGCAGCGCGTGATGAACGAGCGCCCCATGACGCTCAAGGAGCTGGGTGAGCACTTCGGCTTCTCCCGCGAGCGCGCGCGCCAGCTGGAGATCCGCGCCAAGGACAAGCTCAAGTCGGAGCTGGCCGCCCTGATGGCGGAGGTGGATCCGGAGACGCTCGCCGCCCAGGGCTGAGGGCTGTTTTCGCGCCCCGGCGGAGACCCTGCTAGAACGGGCCCCCTGATTTCCTGTCAGGAGTGCCTGCTTGTCCCACGGTTCCCCGCCGGTCGTCGATGATCGCGTCCCTCTCGCGGAGGCGCATGGCTCCGCCCCGCACAAACCCTATGTGTCCCCCGAGCAGTCGCCAGCGGAGCTGACCCTCCGTGGCCTGGTGCTCGGGTCGGTGCTGGGCATCGTGTTCGCGGCGTCGTCCGTGTACCTGGCCATCAAGGTCGGCCTCACGGTGTCCGCGTCCATCCCGGTGGCGGTGCTCTCCATCGCCATCTTCCGGGCCCTGGGGCGCTCCAGCATCCTGGAGAACACCATCGTCCAGACGACGGGCTCCGCGGGTGAGTCGCTCGCGTTCGGCGTGGCGGCGGCGCTGCCCGCGCTGCTCATCCTGGGCTACGACATCAGCCTCACGCACGCGTTCCTCACCGCCGCGCTGGGCGGCGTGCTGGGCGTGCTGATGATGATCCCGCTGCGCCAGGGCCTCATCGTCCAGGAGCACGGCAAGCTCACCTACCCGGAGGGCACCGCCAGCGCGGACGTGCTGATCGTGGGCGAGCAGGGCGGTACCAACGCGCGCACGGTCATCGTGGGCTTCATCATCGGCGGCCTCTACAAGTTCGCCTACTCCGGGATGAAGCTCTTCAAGGAGGTCATCGGCGCGCCCATCAAGGCGCTCAAGTCCGCGACCATCGCCTCGGAGGTGTCCCCGGAGCTGCTGGGCGTGGGCTACATCATCGGGCCGCGCGTGGCGGGCATCACCTTCGCGGGCGGCGTGCTCAGCTACCTCATCCTCATCCCGATGATCTCCTTCTTCGGCAGCGGCACGGAGACGCCGCTGCTGGTGCAGAACGGGAAGCTCATCAAGGACATGTCGCCGGATGAGATTCACAAGGCTTACGTCCTCATCATTGGCGCTGGCGCGGTCGCGACGGGAGGGTTGATCAGCCTGCTGCGCTCGATGCCGACCATCATCGGGGCGTTCAAGCGCAGCGTGGCGACCCTCCGCGCCTCCCGCACCCAGGGCATGCTGCCCGCGATGCCTCGCACCGAGCAGGATCTGCCCATCACCGTGGTGCTGGTGGGCAGCGCGCTCCTCATCCTCACCATCTGGCTGGCGCCGCCCCTGCACGTCAACTTCATCTCCGCCATCCTCATCGTCATCTTCGGCTTCTTCTTCGTGACGGTGAGCGCTCGCATCACGGGTGAGATCGGCTCCTCCTCCAATCCCATCTCCGGCATGGTGGTGGCGACCCTCATCATCACCTGCCTCGTGTACCTGCTGTTCGGCTGGACGTCGTCGCCGGACCGCTTCATGGCGCTCACCACGGCGGCCATCGTGGGCATCGCCGCGTCCAACGGCGGCACCACCGCGCAGGACTTGAAGACGGCGTTCCTCGTGGGCGGCACGCCCAGGAAGCAGCAGATCGCCTTGTTCGTCGGTGTGCTCACGAGCGCCATGTTCATCGGGCTGGTGCTGGTGGTGCTCAACCGGGGTGCGACCGTCATCGTCCCGGAGCCGCACCCGAACGTGCAGGTCTCCGAGCTCACGGAGACGACCCACACCCAGCACACCTATCGCTGGAACGTGTCCGAGCAGGCCCTCGCCGAGAAGGGGATGAAGCCCGCGGAGGTCAAGCGAGCCCTGTGGGCAGAGCGCCTGGAGTCGCAAGCCCAGAACGGCAGCCAGGAGCTGCGCAGCTGGCAGTCCCGCTCCGCACAGGACGTCGCGGGGCTCACGCTGACCCTGGCGAGCGGCCAGTCCCTGAAGCTCTCCGAGGCGGGCGCCATCACCGAAGGCCCGGAGCACGTCTACAAGGAAGGCCTGGTGCACGGAGCCAACACGCCAGTGCCTGCGGGGCGCTACCTCGTGGACTCGGACGGGGCCATCCAGTACCTCGTCGACCCCGGCATTGGTGGCCGCATCGTCGAGCATGAAGGCCAGAAGCTCACCCGCTATTCCGCTCCCAAGGCGCAGCTCTTCGCGCTGATCATCGACGGCATCCTCACCCGGCAGCTGCCCTGGGACCTGGTTCTCCTCGGCGTCTTCATCTCCCTGATGTTGGAGCTGTGCGGCGTGTCCTCACTGCCCTTCGCGGTGGGCGTGTACCTGCCCATCAGCAGCAGCGCGCCCATCTTCGTGGGCGGCATCGTCCGCTTCCTCGTGGACAAGCTGCGCGGCGGCAGCGCGGCGGAGGCCGAGTTCTCCCCCGGCACGCTGATGTCCTCCGGCTACATCGCGGGCGGTTCCATCGCGGGCGTGCTCATCGCGATCCTCGAAATCGCCAGCGACGGGGCCTGGACGCGCGCCATCAACCTGCCCGCCCTCTTCGGGCATGAAGGCGCGGTGGGATCCTTCCTCAACGCCGTGGGCGAGAGCGAGCTGGCGCACCCGACGTGGTCCAACGTCTGGGGCCTGGCGTTCTTCGCCGTCCTCACCGCCGTGCTGTTCCGCTCGGCCCTCAAGGGCAAGAGCGGCGCGGAAGCCCCGCCGCCGTCGCACTGACGGCTTGAATCACCCTCCCCGCTTCGTCATCGCGGGGAGGTTTCCGTCACAGCCCGGGCACCGACGGCGGCACCTCCGTGTCGCCGCCGGCAACGTCCGCCGACCCCTTCGCGCAGACGTACTCCGCTCGCAGCGGCGTCACGATGCCGAAGGTGAAGGCGTAGACGAACGGGCTCCACCACGGCCAGTACACGTCCACCCGGGACAGGCCATGCCGGCACTCCGCCGCGGCCACGTTGGACGTCGTCAGCCCCTCCACCAGGCTCACACCCGTCTGGGCCTCCGGTGCGCCATCCCGCGGCGCCGGACTGCGCACGCTCATGCGGAAGCACCCCGTGAGGGACGCCAGGACCAGGGCGGACGCGGCCAGTCGCTTCATGGACGGGACTCCGGACGGCAAAGGGGCCCCTTGCGTAACACACCGGGGCTTCACCGCCAGTCCGCCCCATGTTGCCCAGGTGTCACGCCAACCCCCTGGATTCTGGGCAGTTCCCGAATTGGGACCGGAACCTGGACGGGAGTACACTCAAGCTCCCCCCACCGGGGCCTTCCGCCCCCTCCGGATTCTTCAGGTTTCATGGCACAGCCCCAGAAAGTCACGGACGCGACCGCGGAACCGGAGCAGTCACCGGAGGTCCGCGAGAAGGTGGAACTGGCGAAGACGTTCGCGTTCCACCTGCTCAAGGGCATCAAGCAGATTGGCATGTACCGCCACAACGAGGCGCGCTTCCCGGAGTTCCTCTCCAAGGCGCTGGAGTCCATCTCCTCGTACACGGAGAAGTTCGGGCCGCTCTCGCTGAAGGTGGAGCAGCAGAACTTCATGCTGCACGGCGAGCCGCTCTTCTCCGAGGAGTCGCCGCTCCCCTACAAGTTCTTCCGCGACGGCATCCGCCAGCTCATCTTCCGCCCGGGGCTGCCCCTGGAGGAGCTGGTCACCCTCACGCTCATCGCGCTGTCGGAGCCGGAGCGCGGCGCGGACGACGTGCTCGCGCAGCTGTGGCGCGCGGGCATGCAGCAGGTGGAGTACGTGGTGGTGGAAGGCTTCTCCATGGAGGGAGCCAACGAGGACGAGGTCCAGGTGGAGGTGGACAAGGTGGTGGGCTACCTCTACTCCCGCCTCCAGACGAACTCGGATGACTTCCTGCGCTTCGCGCGCGTGTCCGCGGAGGACCTGGACTCGAAGCTGGACGGCGTGGAGCAGATCCGCGGCCTCGTCGTGGGCGGCCGGCACGCCACGGACGACCTGAAGGCCCGCATCCAGCGCGAAATCACGGAAGAAGAGAACGCGCGCCTCTTCCCCAAGCTGGTGGGCGCGGTGTTCCAGGTGGTGGAAGGCGGCGTGGATGACGCGGCGCTGCTGGAGGAGATCTTCCTGCAGTTGCTGGACATGCTGCTGCTCCAGGACGACTTCGCCACGGTGAACCAGATCGTCCTCAAGCTGCGCGCGCTCTCCCAGCGCGAGGGCGGCGAGGACCTGGGGCGGCTGCTCACCAACTTCCTCCACAAGATGGGCGAGGAGCAGCGCCTCACGCGGATGGGCGAGTCGCTGAAGACGACGCGCACGCGGCAGCCGCAGGATGTGACGCGCTACCTGCAGGCGCTGGGCGTGGACTCGGTGCTGCCGCTGCTCAGCGTGCTGGAGACCATCGAGCTGCCGGAGAACCGCTTGCTGCTGGGTGACGTGCTGGCCACGTTCGCGCGCGACCTGCCGGAGCCCTTCGTCGCGCGCCTGTTGTCGGACCGGCCGCAGACGGTGCGCGACATGGTCTACATCCTGGAGAAGAGCAACCACCCGGAGCGGGTGAAGATGTTCGGCCAGGTGATGAAGAGCCCCAACCTGGTGGTGAAGCTGGAGGTCATGCAGATCATCGGACGGGGCCGCACGGCGGAGGCCCGGCGCATCATCCTGGATGCGCTCACCGACGGCGTCTCGCAGGTGCGCATGCTGGCCGCGAAGCTGTTGCCGGAGTTCGACCGCGAGCGGGCCTTCACGGACCTGGTGCGGCAGGTGCGCGACCCGGGCTGGGACAAGAAGACGTCCGACGAGAAGGCCGCCTTCTATGGGGCCATCGGGGCCACCAACCTGCCCGCCGCGCTGTCCATGATGCAGCAGTTGCTGACGGTGAAGCCTTCGCTGCTCAACAAGCGGCGGGTGATGGAGGACAAGCTGCTGGCCATCACCGGCCTGGGCGGCGCGGGCTCCATCCAGTCCTACAAGATGTTGCAGGGCGTGGTGGAGGACAAGGCGCAGCCCTTGGAGGTCCTCACCGCGGCCCGCAAGGCGATGTACCAGACGCGCAAGGCCCTGTTCGGGGACTCGGCGCTGCCGGAAGAGGCGAGCTGACACCATGGCCGACAATCTGAAGATCAATCAGACCCAGGACGAAAACCTGGGCGAGTACGGTCGAGAGCACAACGAGAAGCTCCAGAACCTGTCGCGCTCCATGCTCGCCGGCCTCTACATGCTGGTGCGCTCGGTGAAGATGTATGACCCGGAGAACGCGGTCTTCGAAAAGCCGCTCCACCAGCTCCAGGACATCATCAACCAGATCATCGGCAAGGAAGGCCGGCTGGAGCTGACGGGCGTCAAGGACTCCTACTACCTGAACGGCATGCTGGTGAAGGTGGACCTGAACTCCATCGAGAACCAGCGCTACCTGCTGTCGGAGATGCGCGCCAAGGACGTGGGCGGCATCACGCTGACCAAGCCCGTCACGGTGCAGGAGCTGAAGAACTTCGTCTGGATCTTCAGCAAGGAGCAGTCCACCACCGCGGAAGAGGACGGCCTTCAGGGGCGCAAGCTCCTCAACATGCGCGTGGCGAAGTTCTCCAAGCTGAAGGAGAAGATGAACAAGGACATGGACACGCCGGGCGACCAGAAGGTCGACCGCAAGAAGTACGCGATGACCGTGTACGCGCGTGCCGTGTTCTTCCTGCAGAAGTACCTGGAGTCCGTGCGCGCGGGGAAGCCCATCGGCTCGTCGCGGGCGCTGCGCCTGGTGCAGGACTTCGTGGACATCTCCTACGATCAGCGCACCCACTTCCTGGGCATGACGACGCAGAAGCGCGAGGAGGACTACCTCGTCTACCACCAGGTGAACGTGGCGCTGATGTGCATCGTGTTCGGCGCGGAGCTGGGGCTCACCAAGCCGCAGCTGCGCGACCTGGGCTACATCGCGCTCTTCCACGACGCGGGCATGACGACGCTGCCGGAGGAGCTGTCCACCAAGCGCGGCGCGCTCACCGCGGACGAGAAGACGACGGTGGCCCGCGCGCCGCTCATCAGCGTGCGCAACATCCTGATGGAGAAGGGCTTCAGCCGCTCCACGCTCCTGCGCGTGGTGACGACGTTCGAGCACAAGACGGACTACGGCACCGCGGTGCGGGACGCGCGCGGCAACATCCAGATGATCATCCCCAAGACGAACCTGGGGGTGTACGCGAAGATCATCGCCATCTGCGACGCGTACGACGCGCTCACCTCCCGCAGGCCCTACCGGGACGCGTACGGCCCGGAGGTGGCGCTGATGCTGATGTGGACGGAGATGCGCCAGAAGTTCGACCCGGAGCTGCTGTCCGTCTTCATGCGGGTGATGGCCATCCAGCCCATCAAGGTCCTCTCCCGCCGCCAGCAGCAGATCAGCGTTTCCGGCCTGTAGCCTTCGCCGCCGCCTTCTTCGGAGCGGGCTTCGCCTTCGTGGGAGGCCCCGGTGGAGTGCTCGCCTCGCGCAGGCGCGTGAGCGCCTTCGTGAAGTCCTCCGGGAGGGGGGCTTCCAGGTCCAGCGCCTTGTGGGTGCGCGGGTGTTCGAAGGCCAGGCGCCACGCGTGCAGCGCCTGGCGGCCCAGCAGCTCCTGGGCTTCCGCCACCGCGCCCTTCGCCTTGCGGCCGGCGCCGTAGAGCGCGTCGCACAAGAGCGGGTGTCCGGCCTCCGCCAGGTGGACGCGGATCTGGTGCGTGCGGCCGGTGAGCAGGTCCACCTCCACCAGCGCGGCGCCGTCGAAGACCTCGCGCACGCGGAACAGGGTGATGGCGGGCTTGCCCTCCTTCACCTTGCCGGTGAACTTCTGCCGGTGGATGGGGTGGCGGCCGTAGAGCGTCTCGATGCGCCCCTCCGCGGGCGGCGCGCCGTGCACCAGGGCCAGGTACGTCTTCTGGACCTCGCGCGTCTTGAAGGCCTTCTGGAGCGCCACCAGGGCCTGCTCGTGCTTGGCGACGACGAGGCAGCCGGTGGTGTCCTTGTCCAGCCGGTGGACGATGCCGGGGCGCAGCTCGCCGCCCACGCCGGCCAGGTCCTTCACTCGGTGCAGGAGCGCGTTGACGAGCGTGCCGGACGCGTGGCCCGCGCCTGGGTGCACCACCATGCCGGCGGCCTTGTCCACGACGACGAGGTCGCGGTCCTCGTGCAGCACGGACACGGGCAGGGCCTCCGCCTGCGGGATGGCGGCGACGGGCGCGGGGACGTGGAGGACCAGCACCTCGCCTCCGCGCAGACGCTGCGCGGCCTTGGCGGGCTTGCCGTCGGACAGCACGTGGCCGTCCGCGATGAGGCCCTGGAGGCGGGAGCGGGTGAGGTCCGGGAACGCGCGGGCCATGTACGCATCCAGCCGCTCGCCCCGGGCTTCGGGGAGGGCGCGGTGCTCGCGCGTGTCGGGTGAGGCCACGGCGGGACGCGCTACCAGATCTTCGACTTCACGTGCGCCTTGGAGCGCAGCACGATGTCGTTGATGGCGCGCTCGAAGAAGTTCGCCTGGGTGCTGATCTCCGCGCTCACGCGGCTCTTGTAGAGCGCGCGCCCCTCTTCAAGTTCCTCCTTGAGGACCTCGAAAAGGTTGTCCTGCTCGATGCCCTTGATGATCTTCTGCTCGTTGTAGAGCGAAATATCTGAGGCGATCGCGCGGGCGAGTCGCATCGCCTTGACCTTTTCCTCTTCCGTCATCGTGCCACTACTTAGGCACCCACCCCGTGCGAGTCAACTTTTCCCGTCGCACGGGAGGGGGCTCGGCCGACTCCCGGTCAACGGCCCGCCTTGGCGGGTTTCTCGGAGAACAGCGCGAGGTAGCTCTTGGACACACGCAGGGGGTCCAGGCCCAGCTCCCGGGCGAGGTTCATGAGGATGCCGCGCAGGTACACGGTGGTGGGGAGCGCGGTGTAGCGGTCCGCCTCCACGTTCTCCAGGTGACGCACGGAGATGCGGGTGCGGTCGGCCAGCTGCTGGATGGTGAGGCCGCGGGCCTCGCGGACGCGGCGGAGCAGCTCGCCGTTGAACTCGGCGTCCGAGGGGATGTCCACGCCCCGGGGACGGGCGTCGCGGACCTTGGCGGCCACCTGGGCCAGCGCGGACTCGGCGGTCGCGATGGCGGAGTCCTGCGCCAGGACCTGGGCTTCCCCGAGCTTGCGGACCGTGGGGCCCTTCACGGTGCCCGGCCCCGTGGGGCCGTTCTGCTGCGGACGCGAGTCGATGGGGCGCGACGTCAGGGGCCGAACGGCGGCGCGGGAGGCCCCGGTGGCCGGGATCCGGGCCAGCGCGGTGGTACTGGAGTCCAGGGCCGGAGCGCCCGGGGCAGGGTTCGGATCCGACTCGCCCTGGGTGGTCACGGCCGCCGATGCCGAGGTGTCCGCCACGGGCGCGGGGCTGGAGGCCGCGGATCCGGTCTCAGGGACCTGGGACGCGGCGACAGGCGTGGCGCTGGCTTCCGGAGTGGGCGTCGCGGCCACCGCACCGGTGTCCGCCGCGGGCTGGGGAGCCGGAGCCTCTGTTGCCATGGAGGCAACAGGGACTTCGAGCGCGTCCACGCGATCCGGCACGGCCTCGGCGGCAGGAGCAGCGGCGGGCTCCTCCGCCACCGGGGGCTCGACAGCGGAGCTCGCGGGCACGGAAGCGGATCCGGCCGGAGGCACGGCTTCCGCTGGGGACGCGACCGCTGAGGCAGTGCTCTCGACGGGGCTGGGTGCCTCGGCCTTGGGTTCGGAAGCAGCCGGCGCGTTCTCGGCGCCGGAGGACTTCGCGTCCACGGCGGGGGCCGGCGCTTCGGTGGGTCCCCTGCCCTGCCCGCGCAGCGGACTCGCGGGGACGTAGACAAACGACAGGCTCCGGGTGAACGAGGCACGGAAGGCCTCCACCACCGCCACGCCTCCCACTGTCACCGGCTCGGAGGGCACGCCTGGAGCGTCCATCCCCGAGGACTCCTGCCGCTTCGACTCCTCACCCCGCATCCGCTCCTCGCTCTTTCCAGGCGGCCCGCTCGCGCGAGGCGCCTCCCCTTCATTGTCGTTCACGGAAGCCGCGGCCTTCAGTCGCGACTCCGCCTCCAGCCTTTCGGCATCCACCGCACCCGCGGCCTTCGCCAGCGCCGCCGCGGCGGTGGCCAGAGCCTCCGCGACACGCGCGGCCGAGTCCACCGCGCCCGCGGCCTCCGCCGTCGCGGCGGCCTTCGCGAGCCGCTCCGTGGACAGCCCGATGGAGCGGTCATACTCGACGCGCAGGTCCGCGTCGGTGAGCATCTCCATCGCTTCGTTCATCCGTTCACGCAGGGCTTCCACCTGATCCGGATCCCCCAGCGCGTACACCGCGATGGAATCCGGCGAATACAGCTCCATCAGGCGCTGGTGGGCCGCGCGGATCTCCGCGTCGGTCGCCGTGGGCGGCACCTCCAGGAGCTCGTAGTAGGTCTGCTGCGCGAAGGGCTTCATGGGATGGCGGACTCGGGGGAAAAGCCGTCGAGCGTCAGGATGCGAGCGGCGATGCGCTGGAGTCCCTGGGACACGGGCGAGTCGGGGCGCTCGAGGAGCACCGGCTTGCGCTTGCGCACCGCGCGCCACGCTTCATCGTCGTGGCGCAGGGCGCCCAGGTCATCCATGTCGATGCCGAAGAACTTCTTCCATGCGGACACCATCGCGGAGCCGACCTTCTCATCCGCGTCCGTGCGCGCCTGGTTCACGACGAGCCGCACGTGGAACGCCGCCAGCTCGCGCTCCAGCCGCTCCGCGTCCGAAGGGGCCTTGCGCCGCACCTGCGCGACGATGTCGTGCAGCGTCCGCAGGCCGCCCTCGCGGGTGGACAGCGCGCCTTCGACCATGTCCTGGATGCCGTAGCGCGCCTCCGTCTGCTGGAGCTTACGGAAGAAGGCCGCCTTGACGAAGCGGTACGCGTTCTCCACGGACGTGGGCTCCGGCAGCACGACGAGCAGGCCGTGGTCCGCGATGAGGAAGAAGTCGAGCGTGTTGAAGCTGGTGCCCGCGCCCAGGTCGAGGATGAGGTAGTCCGCCGTCGTCTGCGACAGCAGCGTGCGCAGGAGCTTCTGCTTCTGCGCGTACTTGAGGTTCGCCGCGTCCAGCGAGTCCTGCGCGCCGGCGATCAGCGACAGCCCGGGCACGCCGGTGGAGACCATCACCTCTTCGAGGTGGGCCTTCCCGCGCCGCAGGAAGTCCGACAGCGTGGACTCCGGAGGGCCCACGCCCAGGCAGGTGTGCAGGTTGGCGCCGCCCAGGTCCGCGTCCACGAGCAGCACCTTCTGGCCTGCCTGCGCGAGCGCGACGCCCAGGTTGGCGGACACCATAGACTTGCCGATGCCGCCCTTGCCGCCGCCCACCGCGATGATCCGCCGCGCGCGGGAGCGCCGCGCGAGGCCCGCGGGTCCCGAGGGCGACTCGTCATTGTCTGCACGCGGCGAGGTGCCAGCCAGGGAGGCGGGAGCGGATGGAGGCAGGGGGGCGGGCTTCACGAAGGCTCGCATCAAAGCCCGTCCTACCGCCCGAGTCGACACCCCGCCATTTCACGGCCGGCCCCTGTAGCGCCCGGAGCCCGCGCCCCGGAGCCCGGAGGCTCGGGGAGCAGGCGGCCGGGGAGCCGTTCGCTGTCACTCGTCAAGCAGCTCGACGTTCCAGTACGACACGTCCGCGAGGTGCAGGAACGGCAGCCACTCACGGTAGGTGATCTTGCGGATGGCGCCGCGGAACAGGGGCGTCCAGCGCGGTCGCACGGGCTTCTTGAGCAGCCGCATCCCGGCCTGTTCAGGAGTGCGCCCACCCTTTTTCAAGTTGCAGGGTACGCAGGAGCACACGACGTTCTCCCACGTCGTCTTGCCGCCCTGGGTGCGCGGGCTGACGTGGTCCAGGTTGAGATCGCTGCGGGGCAGCTGCTTCGCGCAGTACTGGCAGGTGTCGTTGTCGCGCGCGTAGATGTTGAGGCGCGAGAAGCGCACCTTGGCGCGCGGCAGGTGGTCATACGCGCCGAGCACGAGGACGCGCGGCACGCGGATGGTGCGGTCGATGGTGGTGATGCTGTCCTGGGTGGCGCTGAGGGCGGCCCAGTCCTCGAACTCATACAGGCGGTACTGCTCGTCGATGGCTTTGGCGACGCCCTGATACAGCAGGGAAAAGGCCCGTTTGACCGACGTCACGTGAACCGGTTGGTAGTACCGGTTTAAAACGAGCACGGCGCTGTTGATCATGGATGGCTTCCCGAACGGGCGGCCGCCACAGCCTGCGCGACCTGCCCCAGGTCCTCCTCTGAGAGACACCGGACGTCGAGAACGACCTCGTCATCCGCAATCCTGCCAATAACCGGCACCTCGGCTTCGCGCAGACGTTCCAGGAATACTTTCGGCGCTTCTACGGTGAGGCTGCAAGCGAAGGAAGGCAACCGGGCCAGAGGCATGGCACCTCCACCTACCTGTCCATCCACGGACACGACACGGCCCTCCACGCCGTTCGCGGCGAGCAAGGCCGCCAGGCGTTCGGCACGGGACTGCAACTGAGCCGGTTGCTGGGTGAGCAGGCTTTGGGTGGGAACCGCGTCCGCGCGGCCATCCCGGTACAGCTCCAGCGTCGCCTCCAGGGCCGCGACCGTCATCTTGTCGACACGCAGCGCACGTGTGAGCGGGTGGGATTTGATGCGCTGAAGCAGGTCCGAGCGGCCAACGATGACGCCTGCCTGGGGACCTCCGAGGAGCTTGTCGCCGGAGAACGCGACGACGTCCGCGCCATCCCGGATGGCCTGTCCCACGGTGGGCTCCGGGGTGAGGCCCGGGCCAGAGAGGGGCACGAGCGCGCCGGAGCCCAGGTCCTGGAACACGGGCACGTCACGGGAGCGTCCCAGTTCGGTGAGCTCCGCGAGGGACGCCTCTTCGGTGAAGCCGACGAGCGCGAAGTTGGAGCGGTGGACCTTCACGATGAGGCCGGTGTCTGGACTCAGTGCGTTGGTGTAGTCCGCGCGGCGCGTGCGGTTGGTGGTGCCGACCTCCACGAGCTTCGCGCCGGACTGGCGCATGACGTCCGGGATGCGGAAGCCCCCGCCGATTTCCACGAGCTCGCCGCGGGACACGACGCATTCGCGGCCGGAGGCGAGCGCGGCGAGGACGAGCAGCACGGCTCCCGCGCAGTTGTTGACGACGATGGCGTCCTCCGCGCCGGTGAGCGTGCGCAGGAGGCCGATGAGCGGCGCGTAACGGCTGCCGCGCTCGCCTTCGTCCAGGTCGTATTCGAGGTTGGAGTAGCCCCGAGCCACGGCGACGACGCGCTCCACGGCTTCGGGCGCGAGCGGTGCACGGCCGAGGTTCGTATGGAGCACGACGCCGGTGGCGTTGATCACGCGCCGAAGGTTCGGAGTGGCCAGGGACACGAGCGCCGCCTCCACATCCTCGTCCTCGAAGGGGCGCAGGTCCCCGGCGAGGAGCCGGGCGCGTACGCGTTCGACAGCGAGCCGCAGCGCGGCGACCGCGCGCGCATGGGGAAGGTTCGCGAGCCGGGACTCCAGCGACGGCCGTCGCAGGAGTTGTTCGATGGACGGAAGGCCGCGCAGCAATGCGTTCTTGCCATCCGGGGAGTTCGACGCAGCGCCCATGCCCCGGGACTCTACTACCCGGACTTGCGACGAGAAGAGCCGTCACTCAACCGTCGCAGGAGCGCAATCCCAGACATTGAAGCGTCACCAGCCTCCGTACGGCACGGTGATGGCCTCCATGTAGTGGCCGTTGGGGTCCTGGAAGTAGACCCCGCGGCCTCCGTCATGGGTGTTGATCTGGTTCTCGTGCTGGCCGCGCGGGTCGGCCCAGTGCTGGATCTTCCGGTCGCGGATCTTCGCGATCAGCGAATCGAAGACCTCCTCCGTCACCAGGAACGCGTAGTGCTGTCCGTGGATCGCGTCCTGGGTCGTGACGTAGTCGAGCGACGCCCCATCCGTCAGCTTCACCACCTGGAAGTGCCCGAACGGCGTGGGCTCCGGAAGCCCGAGCAACTCCGCGAGGAATTGCGCGGACGCGACCTTGTCCTTCGCGGCGATGATCGTGTGGTTGAATTTGACAGACATGGAGGCCCCCTGGGAAAGGAGCCTCCTATAACGCGCGCCCCTGCTGGAGTGCCAGCGGCCACAGCTTCGCCAGTTCAGCGCGCAGCACCGTGGCGCTCGCGTAACGCTCCTCGGGTTGCTTCCGCATCAGCTTGAGGACGACCTGCTCGAACGCTTCCGGCAGCTCTGGACGCCGCTTCCTCGGAGGCACGGGCGTCTCCTGCACATGCATCAGCATCAGCGGAATGGGCTGCGCATGCCGGAACGGGAGCTGCCCGGTGAGCAGTTCATACGCCACCACCCCCAGCGCATACAGGTCCGTGGCTGGCGACACCTCCATGCCCTTCACCTGCTCCGGCGCCATGTACTCCGGCGTCCCCAGCGTCGCGCCCTGCGCCGTGTTCCCCATCACGTGCTCGCTCTTGGCGAGCCCGAAATCCATCAGCTTCAGCACGCCCGTGCGCGTGATGAACAGGTTCCCGGGCTTCACGTCCCGGTGCAGTACCCCGCGCGCATGCGCATGCTCCAGCGCGACCGTCGCGTGCGTCAGCCACCGCAAGGCATTGGCCAGCCTGGGGCGCCCCTCCTGCATCACCTGCCGCAAGTCCTGCCCCTCCAGCAGCTCCACCGTCAGGTAATGCCTCTCCCCGTCCGAGCCCGCGTCGAACACATGCAGGATGTTCACGTGCTCCAGCGCCCGGGCGTGCTCCACCTCCTGGCGGAAGCGCGTCACCATCGCCTCGTCGGCGTACGGCACGGCCAGCACCTTGAGCGCCACGCGCAGCTGCTTCTTCACGTCCAGCGCCTGGTACACCGCCGACGTGCCGCCCACGCCCAGCCACTTCTCCACCCGGTAGCGCCCCGCCACCACCTGCCCGGGGACGAGCCCCTGGTGTACGGGCGCGGGAGGCCGGGGCGTCACCGCGCCCTGGAGCAATGTCCCCCCCGGTGACACGGGCGTCCGCACCTGCGGCAGCGTCGGCTCGGACCCGTCCTCGGCCACGGCGTTGCCCGGCCGCGCGTTCAGCGCCTCCGGGCCCAGGTAGGTCAATCCTCCGCTGTCACGGTCCTTGGAATGCACCCTTCCCTCCCCTCTCACGACTCCAGCAGTGAGACGGGGGCCGGCGCACCCGCGCCTTCGAGGTCCAGGTGCGGCGTGGGCAGGTTGTACTCCGCGGCAGCGAGCGTGGCCTCCACCATGATGGGGCCCGAAATCTCCGAGGGCTCGCCCTGGCAGAGCACCTCCACCACGTGCTCCAGCGTCCACTTGCCCATGCGGCCCACCTCCAGCCGCTGGCCGTTGAACTTCGCCGTGTCCGACAGCTGTTCGCTCGCGGTGAGCTTCGCCTCCACCGAATCGCCCAGGTAGCCGCGCGCCAGGTTCAGCACCCGGTCGATCACCGCGTTCCAGGCCTGCAGGTGCGTGCGGTCCTGCGCCTCGTCGATGATGTCCAGGCCCACCTGGAGGCGCTCCATGCGCTCCAGGAACTGCTGCACCAGCTTGCCCCGGATGATGCGGCCGTGCTGCGGGGCGATTATCTCCACCGCGGGCGTGAGCTTCCGGATGGCCGCCACCGCGCGCACCAGCGCCGAGTTCACCGGCATGTAGATCTGGTGGAACGCCCGGATGCCATTCCAGTCGGACTCGTCCGCCCACAGGCCCTGCGCCTTGCTGTCCGTGAGGCCTCCGAAGAGGTCCCCCGTGAAGAGCACCCGCGTCTGCGGGTCGTAGAGCATCACCGCGCCCCGGAAGTGGCAGAACGGCGACGGCACCGGCAACAGCTTGTGCCCCGTGGGCACGCTCAGCCCCTGCGAGAACTTCTCCGTCGGGATGAAGCGGTTTCGCGGCAGGTTGAAGTGGACGATGAGCCGCCAGGTGTCCTCAGAGCACAGGATGCTCGCGCGCGGCGAGTAGCGCGCCGAGATGATGCTCGCGGACGAACCCACGTCCGGATCCTGGTGGTTGATGAAGAGCGCCGACAGCCGGTCCATCCCCCCAATCAGCGACACCACCTTCGTGTGGATGGTGGAGAAGTCGCTGCTCGACCCGGGGTCGATGAGGAGGTTGAACTCGGCGGGTTTCGCCGTCCGTGGGTCCGTGCCCCGAAAGCGGCGCACGAACGGGTTCGCGAAGAAGATGCCGCCGGGCTCGCGCTTCCCGACCCAGAAGGTCTCGGGGGCGATCTCCACGGCGGTGCGGTTGAGGTCTATTTGTTGGGGACTGGGGGCGCTGGGCTGGCTCATGGCGTGTTTCCTTCACGCAAACGAGGGGGGTGGGACTGCTCCTCAATCCTACCAGTCCCACTCCGGTCACGGGATTATTCCAGTGCGCCTGCATGTGTGGGCATGAGCGCCGCTTCTCGCTCTGCCCCCACCCGGCAATCAGGACCAATTCAGTACTCGCCTGACTCCTTGCCCGGCCGGTCGTCGAAGAGCTGCACCCAGCGTCCGTCAAATCCGCCGTTCTGTGGCAGGTACCACCCACCCTGCAGCCAGAAGCCCTGCTCTCGCCCGTCGGTGTCGTCCGTCACTCCCGAGTGCACGAAGTAATCGTGTTGCCACCAGTATGAGTTCACCGACGCCGGGTAGCCGCTGGCGCTCATGCGCGTCTGCCCCCGCGAGTCCGCCACCGTGCCCGCCCACGACTTGTCGTGGAACTCGCTGGACCCGCCGCCGCCCGTGTCCGACGCCTTGTCGTTCAGCTCGAACGTGCCGAAGAACCACTTCTTCGACGGGTAGCCCTCGCGGTCGTCCTGCCCCTCCACGTCGCGCGTCTTGGAGAAGAAGCGCTGCAGCCCCACGCTCACCTCCGCCTGCCCCGCCTCGTTCACCACCGGGCTCTCCAGGTAGAAGAACTGCGGCGCGTCCGGCAGCCAGTGCGTCGCATAGCCCCCGTGCTCCCAGTGCGTGGGGAGGATGTCCGCCAGGTCCTGCAGCTCGTACGTGACGCGCTTCACCGCGGGCCAATTGGCCGAAGACCCGTTGTCATAGCGGCTGGCCTGCGCGTCCGCCGTCGAGTACCGCACCGGCTGTGCGTTGAACGCCGCCACCGCCGCCCCGTCGTCCTCCGGCACGAAGACGAAGTGCAGCTTCTTGCGCCCGTCGTCGTTGTTCACGTCCGCCTCCGCCTTCCCCCCGGACGCCATCCGGCCCGCGAAGAATGAGTACGGATCCGTCACGAAGCGCAGCTCCTGCCCGTGCGGCGCCAACAGCTTGTCGGACCACTCCGCCTGCCAGATGAGCAGGTGACTGCCCGTGCCCGTCTGCATGAACTGGAGGTCCCCGCTGCCCGCCCGGCGCACCACGTTGCGCTTGTGCTGCGTCACCACCGCGTACGCCACGGACTCGCCGCTGCCCGGGTTGCCCACCACGTTCTTCACTTGCAGCTCGACGCGCTCCCAGTCATGCAGCTGCCAGTTGCCCGCCGCGTTCTTATCCAGCGCGTGATACAGGTGATACACGAGGGTGAGGTTCTTCCCCCCGTCCATGTACTCAATCAGTGACGTGTAGAGCGTTGGCCGGATGCGCCACTTGTCGAACGCGCTGGGGCCCGCGCGCGACGCGTCCACGTACTGGTTGATCTGCTTCCAGTGCAGCTTGTTGTTGGAGAAGTCCCCGTCCTGGTCGAAGTCGAAGTTCGTCAGCCAGTCGTAGCCGTGCTTGTTGTCGTTCGCGTTCGCGCGCTTGAAGATGACCGGCGCGTAGTAGCGAAGGAACGCCTGCCGCTGCGCGTTCGTCAGCGACCAGGCCTGCGCCTCGGCTTCAGCCGGAAGACACAGGCCCACCAGCGTGAACACCGCCACTGCGAGGGGAGCGATTCTCGTTCGGAGGGGGAGCATGGCGGCCGACGAAATCACGGCCCGCCCTTCCCCCTCCACAACGAAAGCGCGAATTCAGGCTTCAGCCAGGATTACACACTAACGCGATGCACTAGGCATCACCGGCACCTTGGGCGCGCGGCCGTAGAGCAGCTGGTAGGTGTTGTAGGAGCGCAGCACGCGCTTGATGTAGCCGCGCGTCTCCGCGATGGGGATCTCCTCCACCCACGCATCCAGCGCCAGGTCCGGCTTGGCCGAGCGCCAGCGGTTCACCGCGCCGGAGCCCGCGTTGTAGCTGCCCACCGCGTAGGGCGTGTGGCCCTTGAACTGTTTGATGAGGCCGCCCAGGTAGTGCGCGCCGAAGCGGATGTTCAGCTCCGGCTGGAGCAGCGAGTCCACGGTGAAGTGCTTCACCTTGAGCTCGCGCGCCACGCCCTTCGCCGTGGAGGGCATCAGCTGCGTGAGGCCCAGCGCGCCGGCCCAGGACAGGGCCTTGGGGTCCAGCGCGCTCTCCTCGCGCATCAGCGCCTGGAGCAGGTCCGGCTCCACGCCCGCGGGCGCGGTGTGCTTCTCGATCATTTCGCGGAACGCGTTGGGATAGGCCACCTCCCACACGGGCCGCGTCTGCGCGGTGATGCGCCCGCTCAGGTCCTTGCGCAGCGCGAGCCGCGCGATGGCGTGCGCCGACCGCGCGTCGCCGGACTGCGACAGCACCATCACCAGCAACCGCATGGACTCCGGCGGCTGGTTGGCGCGGTTCACCAGCATCAGCTCCGACGGCACGGAGTCCGCGAAGCCCAGCCGCAACAGCTCCACGCCCGCGCGGAAGTGGGGGTCGTCCCCCATTGGGCCCGCGAACATCGGCCAGGGGCTGGCGGCCTCCGGCACGTCGAAGATGGACGCCGACACGGCCTCCAGCCGCTTGGGGTCCAGCTCGCCCAGCTTCGAGCGCGCCATCAGGCCGTAGTACGTGGCCGGGTGCTCCACCGCGAGCTTCTCCATCAGCTCCGCGGCGCCCTGGATGTTGCCGCGCTCCTCCAGCGTGCGCGCCCGCCAGTACCGCGCGCGCTCCACGTCGTAGGACTCGTCCGCGTTGACGAACTGCGCCTCGATGCGGTCCAGGAAGGAGAAGCCTCCGTCCTCCACCTTCGACGTGCGCGCCACCCAGAAGGCCTTGAAGAGCGCCTCGCCCAGGAAGTCGCCCTTGGGGTACAGCCGCGCCACTTCATCCAGGCGCGCCATGGCCTCCTTGGGGCGGTTCGTCTTCACGTACAGGTCGGCCGCGTAGAAGAGCGCGTCGTCCGCGAACGAGTGGTCCGGGAACTCCTTCGCCAGCCGCTCGTAGGTGTCCGGGCCGCGCTGCTGATCCACGATGGAGCGCGACGAGCCCAGCACGTACATCGCGCGGGGCAACAGGTCCCGGTCCTTGCACTGCTCCACCACCGGCGTGAGGATCTGGATGGCGGCGGTGTGCTGGCGCTCCTTGCGCTGCCCCTTGCCGAACGCGAAGTGCGCGCGGCACGCGAGCGCGTCCGGCAGCTTCATCGTCTTGAGCATCGGCTCCAGGATGGCCATGCCCTGCTTGTTGCGGTGCGCTTCGATGAGCGCCTCCGCGCGGCCCACCTTGGCGTCCACGGGCGGCGTCTGCCCCTTGAGGCGCTTCTCCACCTGCTTGACGATGGGCGACAGGGGCTGGGCTGCCCACAGCTTCCACAGCGCGGCCTTCTCCGCGGCCTTGTCCTTCTTCTCCACCGCCAGGTCCGCCGTGGCGATGAGCGCCTCCGCGCCCACGTTGCGGCCCCAGCCCGTCATCATGCGCTGGGTGAGCGGCGTCAGCGCCTCCATGGCGCCGTCGTAGTCCTTCTTCTTGCGCAGCACGCGCGCCAGGCCCAGGCGCGCGTCCACGTACATGCGCGAGCCCTCCGGCACCTGCTTGAAGCTGGCCGCCGCGTCATCCAGCCGGCCCTGGGACTCCAGCGCCACGCCCGCGTGCGTGAGGCAGCGGTCCTTCAGCGCCGGGTAGTCGTTGGCGAGCGCCGCCATCTCCGTCGCCGCCGCCTTGTCGTCCCCGGCCCGCACCGCGGACAGCGCGCGCAGGTAGCGCACCGGCGGGCTGTCCCCTTCACCCTCCAGCAGCGCGCGCGCCTTGGGGTACTGGCCCTTGTCGAACGCGTCCTTCGCGTCCCTCTTCTTGCCGTCCGCGAAGTACGGCGTCAGGTCCTCCAGCCCGTAGCGGCGCCCGCGGTGCACCACCGGCGTGGGCGGCACGAGCCCCGGGAAGGCCGGGTTGAACACCTGCACGTAGCCCACCGGCAACGGCGCCTTGTCCGCGTCCGGCGGCGGCGTCAGCTGCGCCTCCGACGGCGCGTTGTCCGTGCGCGTCGTGGGGGCCTGATCCGTGTCGTCGGAGGGAGCCGGGGCCGTGGCGGCCGGAGCCACCGGGGCGGTGCTGGGGAC
>NZ_RAWN01000155.1:0-23634 GCF_003668895.1 Corallococcus sp. AB045 | reverse complement strand
GTTCTACATGCCGTACAGCACGTACTTGAGCCCGCACCTGGACCGCGCGCCCACTCCTTGGAGTTCTTGCGCGCGCGGTCCAGGTGCGGGCTCAAGTACGTGCTGTACGGCATGTAGAACTTCGGCAGCTTCGTGGGGCCCACGTACTGGCGGGGCACGTGGCTCAGCGACCGGGAGCGGGGCCCCAGCCCCAGCCCGCCGGGCGTCAGCGGAATCCGCAGCGCGGAGGTACCCAGACCGGAGGGCACGGGGATGGACAGCGCCGGCCGCTCCTCCGAGTGCTGGTTCATGTAGCGGTTGGAGCGCATGTGCCACTCGTGGCCGCCGGACTGCCAGTCCTGCAAGCCGCGCAGGTACGTGAGCACCTGCGCCTGCTCCACCGGGTTGAGCCCGTACTCCGCGAACAGCCACGGCAGCTCCGTGGCGAACGTGGTCTCGAACTGCTGGAGCCGCGACGTCAGCAGGTCGTTGACCAGGTCCGCCGCGCGCTGGGTGTCGCAGTCGAGGAACTTCTCCACCACCAGCACGCCGTTGGAGAGCTCGCCCTCCTCCAGTTCGCGCTCGTAGGAGAACAGGTCGTTGCGCAGGTGCACCGCGTCCGAGAACGTGTCCTTGAAGACGCGCATCGGCCGGCTCCTGACGACGCGGTCCGGAATCTCCGCGGAGACGGCGTGCTCCACCAGGTCGGAAGACCAGGGCGCGCCGCCCACCTTGCGGCGCATCTCGATGTACTCGATGGGGTTGGAGATGCGCGCCTCGCTGATGTTCTCGATCTCCCACATCGATTCATCGAGCAGGTGCTTGGTGTTCTCGAAGAAGCGCTTGCGCCAATCCATGGACATGGACGGCACGGTGCGCTGCCACAGGTCCCAGAGCGCGCGCTCCACCGGGTTGACCGGCTCCGGCGGCGGGGACATGTCCAGCGGCATGAACAGCGGCAGACGGTCCAGGTAGGCCTGCCCACCCGCCACGTCGCGCGAGTACTTGAAGACCTCCAGGAAGTGGTCGTCGAAGTAGAAGACCCAGACGTACCAGTCCGTGATGAGGTCCAGCTCCGGGCCCGGCGCCTCCGGGTGCGTGTACGCACAGAGCAGCGCGTAGTCCATGCCGTCGAAGCGGCGCTCGGACCAGACCTCGCGGTCCGTGCCATCCCGCGGCGGCCCCAGGATGCCCATCTGGTAGGACCATGCCTTGGTGTGCGCGCGGGCCGCTTCCAGGTTCGGATTCAGGCGCGCCGGCCACGGCACGTAGAAATCCGGCAGCTGGAACGGTTGCTTCTGCTTCCCCTTGGACATCTCCACCCCTCGTTGGACCCCAGGGGCTTGTACTGTCGTCCAGTGGGCAGCACCACGGACAACAGTTTTAACAGGAAATATTGCTTAATCAGTTGAATAAGGTTTCACGGGGATGGCGGATGACCCACTCGGATCAGCGAATGAGAAGGAGAGAGTCTCCCGCGGGGAGCGCGGCCCTTCCCGGGGGCCTCCGCCTCCCCGCGTGACCCACGCGTGACCTTCTAGCGGCGCGTGGAACGGCGCGCGGAGCTCTTGCGAGCGGACGTCTTGCGCGTGGACGAGCCACGACCGGACGTCTTGCGCGCGGTGCGGCCAGCGGCGGCGCGACGGGCCGGGGCCTTGCGGGCGCCGCGCTTGGCGGTGGCCTTCTTCGCGGTACCGCGCTTCGCCGTGCCGCGCTTGCTGGTGGCCTTCTTCGCGGTGCGCTTGCCCGCGGCCTTCTTCGCGGTGGTGCGCTTGGAGGTCGCCTTCTTCGCGGCCCCCGTGCGGCGGGACGACGCCTTGCGGGCGCCCTTGCGCGCGCCGGAGGAGCGGCGGCGCGACGGCGTGGCCTCACCAACCGGCAGCATCGTGTTGGACGACGGGGTCTCGTTCGGGTCCTGCATGTTCGACTCGGCGTGCATCAACAACCTCCAGGGTGACGACCCTGCAAGGGTAAACGCAACCGCCAGAAGTGCACGCATGCCTCCCGCGCAGATGCACTCCACCTGACGAATACGCTCACGTGCGAGGCCGAGAATCCGGCCCCGGCGCGCACGACGCCACGCGGGCCGCTACGCCGCGCCCTTCAGGAACGCGGCCAGCTTCTCGTACGCCACGGCCAGCGGAGGGATGGGCGCGCTCTCGTGGAGCTGGTGCGCCTGCGCCGTCTCACCCGGTCCGAAGTTCACCGCGTCCACGCCCCACTCACCGAAGCGCGCCACGTCCGTCCACGCCTGCTTCGACGCGGCGGGCAGCCCCGTGAGCGACATCAACCGCTGGAACAGCGGGTTGCCCGCGGCCACCGGCCCGCTGGGGGACGCGTCCGTGAACTCCACCTCCGCGCGGCCCGCCACCAGCGCCAGCACGTCCTCCTTCGCTTGCGCCACGCTCTTGCCCGGCGCGAAGCGGTAGTTGAGGTTCAGCTCGAACGCCTCCGGCACCACGTTGCGCGCCCGGCCGCCCTTGGCCAGCGTGGCGCTGATGACTTCGTAGAAGGGGAAGCCCGCGACGTTCACCTCCACGCGCTCGCGGCCCAGCAGCTCCGTGAGCAGCGGCCCCGCCTTGTGGATGGCGTTCTCCCCCTGCCACGGCCGGGCGGAGTGCGCGCTGCGCCCCGTGAAGCGGACGGTCACCTGCATGCTGCCGACGCAGCCCACCTGCACCACGCCGTCCGTGGGCTCCATGGCGATGCCGAACTTCACGCGGGACAGGTCCGGCCGCTTTTCATACAGCGGGATGAGGCCGCTCTCCGCGTAGGCGCCCTCCTCGCGCTCGTACAGGAGGAAGGCCACGTTGACGGGCAGAGCGTCGCGCTTGAGGTCCTCCGCCAGCGCCATCATCACCGCGACGCCGCCCTTCATGTCGGACGCGCCCAGCCCGTGCACGCGCTCCCCTTCGATGCGCGGCGCGCGGCCCACATCCCCGGGGTGCATGGGCACCGTGTCCAGGTGGCCGATGAGCGCCACCGTGGGCCGGGGGTCCTCCAGCGAGCCCAACAGCAGCGTGTGCCCGACGCGGAAGACCTCCTCGCGGCGGAAGTGCTTCAGCGCCCAGCCTTCCACGTGGTCCGCGATGGGACCCTCGTGGCCAATGGGGCTTTCAATGCGGCACAGCTCGAGCGTCGTCTGGGCGAGTCGGGTGGCGAGGTCGGTGGAGGCCATGCGCGAAGCACCATACTCCCCGCCCGGGCCCGGGACATCGTCCCGTCAGGCGCCGTCGGACAGGTCCTCGAAGGACGTCACGCCATCCAACACCGTGACGCAGATGCACGCGGGGCCCTGCAGCGCGGTGAAGTCGTGCAGCGAGCCGTCCGTCTTCTCCAGCTCATCCCCCGGCCATACCTCGTGGCCGGAGTCCTCGCGGAAGCCGCCCTCCAGCACCAGGTTCCACTCGCGGCCCAGGTGCGCGTGACGCGGGTAGCGGGCGCCGGGCTGGAGGCGCACGACGGCGGCCATCATCCCCTCGCGCGCCGGGCCCGTCTCCACCGGCATCAGCTCCACACCCTCCACCGGGCCGGGCATCCAGTTGGAGGGCTCCGCCATGGACTCCATCAGCTCGCGGGCCCGCGCCTCCGCCAGGTCCAGGAACGCGGCGACCTTCCCGGCCTGGCGGGCGAAGCGGCCGGGCCCCTCCATCTGCTCCATCAGGCGCGTGAGCACCGAGGCGGGGGGCGCCACCGGCTCCACGAGCGCCCCCAGCGCATCCACGGCGGGCGTCAGCCGGGCCACCTCCGCCCGGCAGCGCGCACAGCCATCCAGGTGCCGGGCCGCGGCGTCGTGCCGGGCCGGCTCCAGGGCCCCGAGCAGCCACTCGGGGAGGATGTCGTCGAGGTGTTCCATGCTCTCCTGAAAACGACGCGGCCGTAACAAGTCGCGTAACAACACCTATACGCGACCCCGCCCGCGCCGGATTTGTCGCAGGCTCACACCGCGACGGCGAAGTCCCGCAGGGCGGCGTTGAGGCTGGTCTTCTGGTCGGTGGACGCCTTGCGCTGCCCGATGATGAGCGCGCACGGGACCATGAACTTCCCGGCGGGGAACTGCTTCTCCCGCATGCCCGGAATCACCACGCTGCGCGCCGGCACGCGGCCCTTGTGGATGACCTCCTGGGGCCCGGTGACGTCGATGATCTGCGTGGACGCGGTCAGCACCACGTTGGCGCCGAGCACCGCCTCCTCCTCCACCACCACGCCCTCCACCACGATGGAGCGGCTGCCCAGGAAGGCGCCGTCCTCGATGATGACCGGCGACGCGGTGGGCGGCTCGAGCACGCCGCCCAGCCCCACGCCGCCGGACAGGTGAACGTTGCGGCCCACCTGCGCGCAGGAGCCCACGGTGGCCCAGGTGTCCACCATGGTGCCCGCGCCCACCCGCGCGCCGATGTTCACGTACCCGGGCATCACCACCGCGCCCCGCTCCACGAAGGCGCCGTAGCGCACGGTGCCCGGCGGCACCACGCGCACGCCCGCCGCCTCCAGGCCCTTCTTCAGGGGCACCTTGTCGTAGAACTCGAAGGGGCCCACCTCCATCACCCGCATCTCCGACACGGCGAAGAACAGGAGGATGGCCTCCTTCACCCAGGCGTTGACCCGCCAGCCTTCCGGGCCCTTCTCCGCGACGCGCAACTCCCCGGTGTCCAGCCGCGCGAGCGTCTCGCGCACCGCCGCCACCGTGTCCGCGTCCTTCAATTTCGCCCGGTCCGCGAACGCCGCGGACACCCGCTGGGAGAGCTCTTCGAGGGATGTCGCCATGACGCCGAGTTGAATCACACTTCAGGTGTCCGCGCTCCTCCCCGGTGTCCACCGCCGGACGGCCTCACGCGTGCGACGGCTCGGGCCCCAGCACCAGGGGCAGGGTCTGTGTCGGGATTTCGCCGTGAAACATGGCATCCGCGTGAGTCAGCGGGCCCGTGCCCTCCTTCAAGATGACGGCGCCCTGGAGCACCCGGCCCACGGCGGACAGGGGGGCCTCCTTCCAGTGGCGATGGCGGACGAAGGGCGAGCGCCGGACGTAGAGATGCTCCTGGCCGATGAGGGCCACGTACCCCAGGAGCGTCCCATCCGCCGAGCGGACGCGCATGCCGCTGATGATGGAGCGCCGTTCGGACGGCGTGTCGTCGAAAGCCATCGGTCGTCTCCTCCTGTGCGTTGGAAAGGTGGGGACGGCCCGTGGGCGCCGCGAGCAGCCCGCCCCTTCGCCGGGCCCCTGCCCGCCCGGTCGCCCCAAGAGCGGAACAGGTCCACCGGCCGCACGGCCTGGAGCCCGTCCGGCCCCTCGTGTCCGGGTTTCCCGCACCTGGAAGACGCGCTCCCGTTAGCGTGCGCCCGCCATGACGACCCCCGTCTTCCCGCCGCTGCGCGCCGCCTATGAACCGGAGGCCTTCCGGACCACCGCCCACGCCCTGATGGATCAGCTCGCGGACTACCTGAAGGCCGCGCTCGCCGGGGGCACGATGCCGGTGCTGCCCTGGGCCCCGCCCGCGGTGAACCAGGAGCGCTTCGCCACGGCGTTCCCGGAGGAGCCGGCGCCGGAGGTGTCCCAGGCCTTCGCGTCACTGATGGCGCGCGTACTTGAGAGCTCGCACCACCTGCACCACCCGCGCTACGTGGGACATCAGGTGACGGCGCCCGTGCCGCTGGCCGCGCTGTGCGATGCCGTGTCGTCGCTGCTCAACAACGGCATGGCCGTGTACGAGATGGGCCCTGTCGCCACCGCGATGGAGCACCACGTGCTCGCGTGGATGGCGGCGAAGCTGGGCCTGCCTTCGAGCGCCCGGGGCGTGCTCACCTCCGGCGGCAGCGCGGGCAACCTCACCGCCCTGCTCGCCGCCCGTCAGGCGAAGGCCGGCTACGACGCGTGGAACGGCGGCGCGCACGCGGGCCCGCCCCTGACGGTGCTGGTCCCCCGCTCCGCCCACTACTGCCTGGCCCGCGCGGTCCGCATCATGGGCTGGGGCGAGGGCGGCCTCACCCCGGTGGACGTGGACGACCACTTCCGCGTGCGGCCGGACGCCCTGGAGGACGCGCTCGCCCGGGCCACCCGCGCGGGGAGGAAGGCCATCGCCGTGGTGGCCAGCGCGGGCTCCACCGCCACCGGCGCGTTCGACCCGCTGGAGCCCGTGGCGGACTTCGCACAAGCGCACGGCCTGTGGTTCCACGTGGACGGCGCGCACGGGGCCGCGGCGGCCCTGAGCCCGAAGTACCGCGCGCAGGTGAAGGGCATCGAGCGGGCGGACTCCGTGGTGTGGGACGCGCACAAGGGGCTGCTCATGCCCGCGCTGGTGACGGCCGTGCTCTTCCGCGACGGCGCGCGCTCCTTCGACGCCTTCTCCCAGGAGGCCCACTACCTCTTCCACGGCGACGGCGACGACGCGCGCCCCTACAGCGACGTGGGCCTGCGCACGCTGGAGTGCACCAAGGAGATGATGCCGCTCAAGGTCTACGCGTGCCTGTCCGTGCTGGGCACGCGCGTCTTCGAGGAGGCCGTCACCGCCTCCTACGACCAGGCCCGGCGCTTCGCGGGGATGCTCACCGCCGCCCCGGACTTCGAGCTGGCCCTGGAGCCCGACTGCAACATCGTCTGCTTCCGCCACACCCCCGCGCACGTGCCGCCGGAGGGCTGGGACGCGCTCCAGGTCCGCCTGCGTGAAGCGCTGGTCTCCCGTGGGAGTTTCTACCTGGTGCAGACGCGGCTGCCCCGGGGCGTGTACCTGCGCACCACGCTCATCCACCCGCTCACCGGGGACGCGGACCTGGAGTCCCTGCTGGACGCGCTCCGGAGCGCGGCCCGGCCCTGAATTTTGTGAGCAAGGGAGTCGCCCTGGCGGGGGAAATGCGATAGGGCGGGGCCGCCATGCTCGTCTCGCTCGTCATCCCCGTCTACAACGAGATTCCCACCCTGGCGGAAATCCTCCGGCGCTGCATCGCCGTGGACTTCCCCAAGGAGCTCGTCCTGGTGGACGACTGCTCGAAGGACGGCAGCCGCGAATTCCTGCGCCAGCTGTCCGAACAGGGCCTGGACATCCTGGGGGGCACGCCGCAGAACCGGAACGAAATCCGCGTGCTCTTCCAGGAGAACAACCAGGGCAAGGGGGCCGCGCTGCGCCGGGGCTTCGCCGAGGCCACGGGGGACATCATCCTCGTCCAGGACGCGGACCTGGAATACGACCCCCGGGACATCCCGCGGGTCATCCAGCCCATCCTCGACGGTGACGCGGACGTCGTCTTCGGCAGCCGCTTCATCGGGTCGCCGCGCCGGGTGCTGTACTACTGGCACACCGTCCTCAACAATTTGCTCACCATGCTCTCCAACATGACGAGCGGGCTGAACCTCACGGACATGGAGACCTGCTACAAGGCCTTCCGTGCGGAAGTGCTCCGCTCCGTGCACGTGGAGGAGGACCGGTTCGGCTTCGAGCCCGAAATCACCGCCAAGGTGGCGCGCGGCAACTGGCGCGTCTTCGAGGTGCCCATCAGCTACCACGGGCGCACCTACGAGGAGGGCAAGAAGATTGGCTGGAAGGACGGCGTGCGCGCCCTCTACGCCATCGGGAAGTACGCCCTGAAGCGCTGAAAGCCCGGACGTCCGCCCGGCCGCTGTCCGGGGGAGGATGCGGCACGGGTTCTTCAAGAAAAGCGCGCTCCGAATGGGGACAAGGGAACAGACGGGCGGGTGCGGTTGGTTGTCCAGCGAGCGGCACCCTGCGAGGGGTTCCGGCTTTTCTTCCTCCGTATCGCGGCGCGTAGTAGTTTCGACAACGCACTCCGTCTGAAGGGCGGGGAGTTTCGCGGCCCTTCCGAAAGTTTCCGTCCCCGTATGTTCGACTGGCTCCACACCCTGTTTTCGCGCGACCTCGCCATCGACCTGGGTACGGCGAACACGCTCATCTACATCCGCGGCCAGGGCATCGTGTCCAACGAGCCCTCCGTCGTGGCGGTGCAGCAGGACTCGCGCGGCGGCAAGAAGGTGCTCGCCGTGGGCAAGGAGGCCAAGGAGATGCTCGGCAGGACGCCGGGCAACATCGTGGCCATCCGGCCCATGAAGGACGGCGTCATCGCCGACTTCGAAATCACCGCCGCGATGCTGCGCTACTTCATCCAGAGCGCGCACAACCGCAAGACGCTGGTGAACCCGCGCATCATCATCGGCATCCCGTCCGGCATCACGGAGGTGGAGCGCCGCGCGGTGCGTGAGGCGGCCGCCAACGCGGGCGCGCGCGAGGTCTACCTCATCGAGCAGCCCATGGCCGCGGCGATTGGCGCGGGCCTGCCGGTGACGGAGCCCAGCGGCAACATGATTGTGGACATCGGCGGTGGCACGTCCGACGTCGCGGTCATCAGCCTCGCGGGCATCGTGTTCGCCAAGTCCGTGCGCATTGGCGGCGACAAGCTGGACGAGGCGATCATCCAGTACGTCAAGCGCAAGTACAACCTGCTCATCGGTGAGCGCACGGCGGAGCTCATCAAGATGGGCATCGGCACGGCGTACCCGACGGACGAGGTCATGACCATGGAGATCAAGGGTCGCGACCTGGTGGCCGGCGTGCCGCGCACGCTGACGGTGTCCAGCGACGAGGTGCGCGACGCGCTCGCGGAGCCCGTCAACGGCATCGTCGAAGCGGTGAAGCTGACGCTGGAGCGCACGCCGCCGGAGCTGGCCGGTGACATCGCCGACAGGGGCATCGTGCTGGCCGGTGGCGGCGCGCTGCTCAAGAACCTGGACACGCTGCTCCGTGAGGAGACGGGCCTGCCGGTGTTCCTCGCGGAGGACCCGCTGTCCGCCGTGGTGATTGGCGCGGGCAAGGCGCTGGAGTCGTTGGACATCCTCCGCCAGGTCTGCCAGCCGGGCTGAGGTTCCCCGCTCCCGCTGCACCGTGACGGCGCCGGACCCGGTTTCAGGGGTCGGCGCCGTTCGCGTTTCCGGCCGGCGTCGTGGCGGCGGCCCGGGGCAGCGGCAGTCGGGTGGGCGTGACGATGCGCGCCTCGCAGTTGGGGCGGCGGCCCTCCCGGTCGTCCTCCTGGCGGGCCATCTCCTCCACGACGGCGCCTCTCAGGAGCATCCCCGGCGGTGTTGGGCGCTCCACCTTCGTGTCCATGCAGGCGTCGAACGCGCGCCGCATCCAGGGGCCGGCGGCGCGGACCGCGAAGCCTCCCAGCGCGTCCACGCGAGCGAGGCCATCCAGGCGTTGGACGAAGACCGGGTAGCCCTCCTGCGAGTCGCGCCGGGCGTGGACCAGGGTGGCGGCGGCGCGCAGGCCCGGGGCCAGACGGATGAGCTCCGGTCCGGTGGCGCGCGAGGCGGACAGGACGTGGTTGCGCAGCGGTTCGCGCGCGAGCATCACCGGCAGCGACGCGTTGAAGAGGTTCTTCGCGCGCGCATCCCCCTCCCATGTGAGCTCCAGCGCGAGCAGCGCGGCGACCTCCGGGTCCAGGCGGGACAGCACGGCTTCGGACTCGCCCACGGCATCCTTCAGCGCGCGCTTCGGGTCCTGCAGCACGTCCCGGGTGAGGCGCAGCACGGCGCGGTCCACGGGCGACGTCACCGCCGCGACCTCCGCCGCCTTGGGGGTGCGCTGGCCGGTGAGCAGGTCCAACAGCGCCATCCGCTCCGGCTGTCGCGCCAGGGCGGGGGGAACCCAGTCGAGCATCACGTAGGACGTGTGCTCGGGCCCGGCGGCCGCGGCCGTGCGTCCGGCCAGCACCAGGAAGTCCCAGGTCCTGCGGCGCGTGTCCTCGGCGTAGCGGCGCACCCGCGTGGTGGCGGCGTCGCGCAGCTGCGCGCGCAGGAGGATGCGCACGTCCAGTTCCAGCGCCTCCAGGGTGTCCGGCGGGTGCTTCTCCTCGAGTGCCTTCAGCAGTCTCGCCGTCTCGGTGACGAAGTCCTGGCGCTCGCTGTCACTCCAGGGCCGCGAGTCCCCCAGCTCGAAGCGCCAGCGCGCATCCAGCCAGGCACGGACCACGTCGGGCGAGTCCGGGAAGCGCTTCGCCAACTCCTGATACGCGACGACGGCCTCCGCGGTGCCCAGGGACGGCGGGCTCGCGCGCTGGAGGTAGAGGGTGGCCAGCGGTGAGTCCGGGTGCTGCTGCGCGTGCTCCGTGTAGCGGGCGCGCGCCGCGTCTCCGTCTCCAATGAGGCGCAGCAGTGACAGCGCCAGCGCCTGCGCGCCCGGATCCTCCTGCCAGGTGTGCATCAACATCGCCGCGTGGCCGCGCGTGTTGCGCCAGCGCAGGGCGTCCGGGAGGTTCACCGGCGCCTGCGAGTCCAGGATGAGCAGGGCGCGCGCGGCCATCTCCCGCGCCAGGGCATTCCCTGGCTCCACCTGTGCGACGGAGGACGCCACGCGGCCCGCGGACTCCCAGCGTCCTGCTTCCGCGAAGGCGCGCGCGGCGGCCTCCCAGTTCGCGGCCTGGACGGAGAGTCGCTCGCCCGGCTGGAGCACCATGGCGCTCTCCGGCAGGGACCTGGAGCGTGGGCCCGAGTAGGTGGCCCCGTCATCCGGGACCGCCTCCAGCATCGCCGCGCCCTTCACGTTGTAGAGGATCCGCTCGCCGTCGGTCGGCAGCCACACGTCCTCGATGACGGGCTCGTGGCCGGGCCAGGTCGTCACCGCGCGGAGCAGGTCGTCTCCCAGCTTCACGCGCCCCTGCTCCTGCGTCCCGGGTGCCACCACCCAGTGCTCGCCGCCGATACGCACGTCCACGGGGCGCGACAGGCCATTGACGACCGTCACGGCGCGCATGCTGCGAGCCTCCAGCCACACCGCACCCAGCCCCGCCAGGCCGCAGAGCCCCAGCGCCATCCCGGCCAGGGCCACCGCGCGGCGGCGCGACCTGCCGCGCGAGGGCGGAACCTGTCCGATGACCTGAAGCGGCGCCTTGCCGTCCGCGCGCACGAGGTAGCCATCCAGGGGCCACACCGGAACGCCCAGCACCGTCACGGTGCGCTCGGCGACAAAGGGTGCGTTCGGGGCGGCGCCGCGCGGAGGCGAGCCCTTCCACCGGACACCCGTCCCCAGAACGGAGGACGCAGACGGCGAGCGAGCCGCGATGACGAAGGCGCCACGGTCTTCCACCAGCGCCGCCAGCAACTCCCGCGTGGGCCCGGGAGGCTCATGCTCCAGCCGGCGTGAGAGCACCGCGTGTACCGCCCACGCGTCACCCCGCGCGAGCGCCTCTGACAGCGCGGCATCCGGCAGGAGCTCCGCCAGGCGCGGCGCGCGCTCCAGCAAACCGCTGGGGTCCGTGACAGGGGCGAGGGACATGGCCCGCATTCAACCGGGTGCCGGCGGGGGGAAGGCAAGCCCCGGGCCCCAAATCCCGTCAGGACATGGCCCGAAGCCTCGCCGCGCAACGAACGCCATCGACCTCAAGAGGGCCACCCTCATCCATCGCCGCACCGGGCCCTCGGGCCAGAAGGCCGTCCCCACGGATGAGAACGTAAGAACCCTGCCGAGCCCCCCGGCGGCGGCGCGCTGCCAAAACCTGTCGGACTGTCGGACCGCTTTGGCCCCCATGGCTGGCCGGAGCCTCCATTCCATCCGAGCCGAGGGAACCTGTCGGACAGTCGGACAACTTTGGACAACCCCAACCAGGGCCCCCGGCACCCGAGCCGTGAAAACCTGTCCGACTGTCGGACAGCATTGGGCCGCCGTGGTTGGCAGGGAGCCTCCGCTATCCGAACTGCGGAAACCTGTCCGACTGTCGGACAGCTTTGGGCTTCCCCGTGCCGGGGGCGGCACTCCATCCGACCAGCGAAAACCTGTCCGACTGTCGGACAGCTTTGGGCCGCCGCGACCGAGACCTCCACCATCCGAGCCGCGGAAACCTGTCCGACTGTCCAACAAGTGTGGGACGCCGGGCTGGGAGCTGCCGCGCAATCCGAGCGCGGAAACCTGTCGGACAGTCGGACAGCTTCTTTGGGCCGCCGCGACCGAGGCCTCCACCATCCGAGCCGCGGAAACCTGTCCGACTGTCCAACAAGTGTGGGACGCCGGGATGGGAGCTGTCGCGCAATCCGAGCGCGGAAACCTGTCGGACAGTCGGACAGCTTCTTTGGGCCGCCGCGACTGAGACCTCCGCCCCCGAGCCGAGGAAACCTGTCGGACAGTCGGACAGGTTTGAAGGTCGTGGCTGGCCGGGGCCTCCGCCATCCGAGCCGAGGAAACCTGTCGGACAGTCGGACAGCTTTGGGCCACCGTGGCTGGCCGGGGCCTCTGCTCCGTCCCATCCGCAGAAACCTGTCCGACTGTCGGACAGGTTTGAAGGCCGTGGCTGGCTGAAGCCTCCGCTCCGCCCCACCCGCAGGAACCTGTCCGACTGTCGGACAGGTTCGGGGCAACCGCGGCCGGGGGAGCACCCCATCGGGCCAGCGGAGACTTGTTGGACCGGCTCGTGCAGTGCGCCACTGGCGGGGCGCGGCATGCCACTTGCCTTGAATCCCGTCAGGCCGTTGGCCGAAGCTCCCACGCCATGGGCGCCTTCGACCTCGTGATCATCTCCGTCATCGTCGCGCTCGGCCTGGGGCGCTTCCTCGTGATGCGCGACCAGCGCCGCGCGCCGCCTCCGGAGGCCGGGCCGCGCAAGCCGACGCCGCAGCGCATCGCCGGTCGCGTCCTGCTGGGGTACGCCTACGCGATGGCGCTGTTCCTGCTCGTCCGCTTCTTCCTCGGCCGGATGTGACGGACGCTGGCTGCTTCCCCCCATGAACGCATGGCTCGTGTCGGGGTGGTGTCCCTCGCGCTGGGGGCGTACCTGCGGCGCCGGGATGTACGCGGCCCCACGAAGGGCGTCATCAACCGGCACCGCCCGACGCCGCTGCACATCACCTACGGACCGCTGTTCGCGCATCCGTTCTGCGTGTTCTACATCGCCCTGCTCCAGGGCCCCTGAGCGCATGAGGCGCCCCGGGGCCCGAGGTCAGCCCGAGCTTCAGTGCTTGCCGTACTCCAGCTTCACGCCCTTGCGCTGCGCGTAGATGTACGCCTCCATCGCGCGCATCTTCGGGTCGCCGTCCGCCAGCGGCTTGCCGCGCACCGGGTTCTCGATGCACCAGTTGATCATGTCGCGCAGCAGCGCCACACGGCCCAGCTGCACCTGGTACTTCGGGTAGGTCTCCGGGTGGGTGTTGGCCGCGTCCGGATGGCACATGTCGCACGACACGCCCACCGTGCCGCCCAGCGCGTCCGCGTCGTGGAACACGCGGTGGCCGTCCTTCACGGCCGCCTGCACGGAGTCCGCCCACACCTGCTCGTCGCGCTCGGAGTACGCGCCGTAGGTGTGGCCCGTCTGGAGGTTGGCCTTCTGCTGCTGGGGCACCGCCTTCGCGCCCGTCTCCGCGCCCACGCCGCCCTGGCGCACGTCGTTGCCCGCGGGCTTCGAGCCGGGGTTGGGCTGGGGCGCGGGCGCCGGGGGCTTCTTCGTGGCCGGGGGCGAGGCCTGCGCCAGCACCGGGCCGGGCACGTCGTCCCAGTTCGCGTTCGGGTTCTTCTTGCGCCAGTCATCCATCAACTGCGCGGTGGCGGTGATGGCCTGGGCACGGGTGAGCTTCTGGCCGTCCTTCACGCCGGGCACTTCCATGGACGTCTCCCCGTCGCACAGGCCCAGCACCAGGTTGCCGTCCTTGGACGCGGGCAGCACGTGCTTGGGCAGGGCTTGCGCCTGGGGGGCGGCCTTCGACTCCGGGGACGTGGCGAGCGCCACACCGCCGGCGAAGGACAGGGCCGCGCACGGGACCACGAGCAGCTTCATTCGCAGGTTCATGGGAGGGAGTTCCTCTTCCGGTCCTAGTAGGTGGGCAGCTTGGGCTTGGGAGGCGCGGACTGCTTGCCACCGGAGCCCAGGTAGCTGGCGCGCACGGTGATGGGGTCGCGCTGCCAGAGGTTGTAGAGCTTGTCCACGAGCCCCGACTCCAGCACGTCCATGCGGCCGTTACCGCAGCCGTCGAACTGGCTGAACGGATCCGCGCGGTTCATGGGCACCGTGAGCGAGGGCAGGCCCTCCGGCGCGTACGGCCACGGCCACGCGGTGGACAGCATCCCGTGGAAGGAGATGTTGCCAATGCGGTTGCTGAGCAGTTGGTGCGTGTGGCCGTGGATGACGGTGACCTTCTCGTACGGCTTGAGGATGGCCTGCACCTCGTCCGCGTCGTCGGTCCAGAAGTTCCAGGGCTTGTAGTACTTGTAGAGCGGCGAATGGCTGAAGACGATGACGGGCGTCGTCTTCGCCACCTTGGCCAGGTCGTTCTGGAGCCACTGGCGCTGCTCGGCGCCGACCTCGAAGCGGGACTGGATGCCATTGTCCAGGCCGGCGACGATCTTCATGCGCTCCATGGGGGAGAGCTTCCGCTCCGTCCAGAAGTCCTTCTCCAGGATGGAGTTGAGCACCACGAAGTGCACGCCCTTGTGGTCGAAGGAGTAGTTGGGCGCGCCGAACAGGTCGCGCCACAGCTCGCCCATGTCCAGGAACCAGTCGTGCTCGCCCACCATCATCTTGATGGGGGCCTTCACGGACTTGAGGATTTGAGCGCCCAGCTTGAGCTCACCGGCCTGGCCCAGCTGCGCCAGGTCTCCGCCGAAGAGGACGAAGTCCGGCTGGGGGTCCAGCGCGTTCACGTCGTCCACGGCCTTGAGGATGGCGCGTACGAAGCGGTCGTTGAGCTTGTTCTCGTACAGGTGCGTGTCGGAGATGTACGCGAAGGAGAACTTGGGCTTCTCCCCCTGCGCCTCCGCCACGTTGACCAATTGGAAGCTGTTGGGCGTGAGCTTGCCCATGCCCGCGACGATGCCGGCGGAGATGCCGGCGACGCGCATGAAGGCGCGGCGGTCCAGCTTGCGCAGGCCCTCGAAGAAGGCGTCGCGTTCGGCGTAGTGCTTCGTCTCGATGCTCTGGAACTTGTTTGCCATGGCGCGCCTCCGTTACCGCTGCTTGGTGGTCGTCACCGGGGTGACGTCGCCGTAGATGCCCAGGTCCGCCGGGTTCTTCACCTTCAGATCCGGGTTCGGAGCCAGGTCGCCCAGGTTGCCCTTCTTGCCCATGGCGATGGCGGTGTCCCGCTCCGGCCGGGTGTTCTTCCGGGCGCGCTGCTTCGCCAGCTGCTCCTTGTTGAGCTTGTCGAACTTCGTGTCCGTGAGGGCGAAGAGGAACGCCACCAGGTCGTCGATTTCCGGCTCGGTGAGCCCCAGCCGCTGCATCCCACCGTCGAGGTAGGGATTGGCCACGCCGCCCTTGTTGTAGTGGTCCATCACGTCCCACAGCGTGGTGAGCGACCCGTCATGCATGTACGGGCCGGTGATGCCTACGTTGCGCAGGATGGGCGTCCTGAACGAGCCCACGTCGTTCTCCTGCTTGGTGACGAGGAAGCGGCCCAGCTCGGAAAACTCCGAGTTGAGCGCCAATTCGTCGATCTGCTTCTCGTCGCCGGTGCGCACCACCTGGACGCCCTTGCGCGCCAGGGTGACGAAGTCCTGCTTGTGCGCGGCGACGCCGATGTTGTGGAACTTCTGGTCGCTGAACAGCGGGGAGACGGCGTTGCCCGCGTGGCAGGAGTTGCAGCGCGCCTTGCCGTTGAAGAGCGCCCAGCCGTTCTTCTCCGACGCGGTGAGCGCCTTGGCGTCGCCCATGATGAACTTGTCGAAGCGCGCGTCGCCGGAGAACTGCATCCGTTCGAACGCGGCGATGGCGACGGCCAGGTCGTCGAAGTTGGGCTCGCGGCCGAACACCTTCTGGAAGTCGGTGACGTACTCGGGGATGCCTCGCACCTTCTTCACGACGGTGTCCGGATCCGGCATGCCCATCTCACGCGGGTTGAGGATGGGCAGCTTCGCCTGGTCCTCCAGCGTGGCCGCGCGGCCGTCCCAGAACTGGGTGGCGTTGAAGAGGGCGTTGAGCACGGTGGGGCTGTTGCGCGTCACCTTCTGCTGCTTGACGCCCTCGGACAGCGGCTTGCCGTCGGTGAAGCCCAGCTCCGGCTCGTGGCACGTCATGCAGGCCACGGTGTTGTCCACGGAGAGGCGCTTGTCCCGGAAGAGCTTCTCCCCCAGCGCCACCCGCTCCGGTGTGGGCTCGGAGCCCTTGGGCACCGCGAGCCGCCACAGCGTCGCGGAGACGCCCGGCGGCAGCTGTGGCGGTGTCGCGGTCGCCGGTGGTGAAGGGGGAGTTGCTGCCAGTCCCACGCCGGAGTTGAGCACCACGGCGAGCATCGTGACGACGCCCGAGGGCAGCCGCATGAACGCCTCCTACCCGTTCTCTGGAGCCGCGGCGGGACATCCGCCCGGGTCCGAGGCCGGTCCGCGCATTTCACGCAACCCGCGCGAAACGTTCAACGGTTGCTAGGTCGCCAGGGAGGGGGAAGTGTCTGGCATTGGAACGTCTGACGTCACCGGGCGCCAGCCGTGGGAGGAGAGCCACGTGTGGGCTTCATCTTTCCGTCCGTGCGCGACGAGGAAGTCCACGCGGGGTTGGCCGGGAGGCGGAGTCACGGAGCCTGCGTGAGCCGGCAGGTCAGGCGTCGGCCTCGCTCGCGATGGCGACGAGTGCTCCGACGAGGTTCTCCACCTCCCAGTCGATGGCGAACACCGCGGCCTGCACCCGCGTGGAGTCCGGGGCGTTGCCGGCGAGCAGTGCCCGGGCACGGCGGAGGGCTGCCGCGAGCCCGTGCGCTTCGAGCAGGTGCAGGGTCCCCGTGATGGCCTCGCACGCGCGCTCGTACTCGTCGCGGGCGCCCTGCTTGAGCGCCGCCGTGAGCGCCGGCCGGGCCTGCTCCAGCGCCTGGACGGAGGAGCGGGCCAGAGCCGCGCTCGCCTGTGAATCTCCCGCTGCCCACTGCTTGAGCTTCGTGAAGCTGAAGTCAGGCGCCAGGACCAGGGAGTCCGCGGCGGACACGGGGGCACGGGGGGCCGCTTCTGGCGGATGCACGGGCGCCTCTGGAGCCTCGCGGGAAGTGCACCGCGCCATCTTCCTGAACAGGACTCCCTCGTCGAAAGGCTTGCCGATGAAGTCCGTGAACCCCGAGGCCAGGACCTTGCTTTCCTGCCAGGCCCGCGTGGAGGCCGAGATGGCGATGATGGGAATCTGGCGGAGCCGTTCGTCCGGGAGCTGCCGGATGACCTTCAACGCGTCGTATCCATCCAGCACCGGCATGTGCAGGTCCATGAGGACGAGCTCGTAGCCGCCCTGGCGGAGGCGCTCCACCGCCTCGTGTCCGTTCCTGGCGGCGTCGAACGAAACTCCCCAGTGCTCGAACCAACGGGCGAGCACGTAGGTGTTGACCTCGTTGTCCTCCACCACGAGCACCTTCAGGCCCCGCAGGGCCTGCGGGGAGGACTCGCTGCTGGGAGCCGTGGCGGCGGCGGCGCCCCCCGCCACGGCCTTCAAGCGCAGGTCGAAGGAGAAGCGTGTTCCCCTTCCCACCTCGCTCTCCACGACCATCTTGCTGCCATGCAGCGCCACCAGCTTCCGGCTGATGGAGAGGCCCAGCCCCGTCCCGCCGTACTTCATCCCGATGTCGTAGTTCGCCTGGGTGTACTCCTCGAAGATGGCGGCAAGGCGGTCCGGTGGAATGCCGATTCCCGTATCACTCACCTGGAAGGCCAGGTCACACGCGTCGCCGTCCCGGGACCGGAGGACCACGCTGACCTTGACCCCACCCTTCTCCGTGAACTTGAGGGCGTTGCTCACGAGGTTCGTGAGGATCTGCCCGAGCTTGACCGGGTCCCCCAGGAGAGAGGCCGGGACCCGCTCGTCGGTCTCCATCTGGAGTTGCAGCCGCTTCTCCTCGGCCCGGGCGGCCTGGCCGTTCAGGATGTCGCCGAGCAGCTCCCGGAGAGAGAACTCGCGTTGCTCCAGCGAGAGCTTGCCCGCCTCGATCTTGCTCCAGTCCAGGATGTCGTTGACCAGCGCGAGCAGGTTGCCGGACGCGGAGCCGAGGATGCGCAGGTACTTCGACTGCTTGTCGGAGAGCGGCGTCATCCCCAGGAGCCGCGTGGCGGCGGTGATGGCGTTGAGGGGGTTGCGGACCTCATGGCTGAGGGTCGCGAGCAGCGCCGCCTTGGCCTGGGCCAGCTGTTCGGCCTTCCTACGGGCCATCAGCAGCTCGCGCTCATAGCGCTTGCGATCCGTCATGTTGAAGAGCGTCGTCCGGACGGACCGGGGTCTTCCGAGCGCGTCTCTCTTCTGCACGGAGTTGATCAGGGCAGGCAGCGGACGGCCGTCGGCACAGACGAGATCCAGCGAGAGCTCGTGGACGAAGCCCTGCATCTGGAGCAGGGGGGCGTAGTGGGTTTCGTGGAAGATGCGGCCCGCGACCGTGAGCAGCTCCCAGAATCGCTTGCCGCCGAGCAAGGCCTCCCTGGAATAGCCGGTCCAGGTCAGGAAGGTCTGGTTGACCTTGATGATGCGCCCCTCCGGGCTTGTGGAGAGGTAGCCACACGGAGCGTTCTCATAAAGCTCCTCCGCCGAGTCCTCGGAAGGCTCCTTCCCCTGCTCCGTGTCAGCGCTCCCTTGCATCGTCCCCTTTCAGTAGCCCAGGAAGGGCTTCATCGCAGCGACCGTTTCCTCGGGAGCGCTCAGGTTCGGGCAGTGTCCGGTCGCCTTGAGGTGGACCAGCTGGCCATGAGGCAGCTGCCGGTACACGTACTCGCCCACTGCTTCCGCCGCGATGACGTCGTTCGAGCACTGGAGCACGAGGGAAGGCGTCTTGACCTTCGGAAGGTCGGCCCTGTGGTCGGAAAGGAAGGTCACCTTCGCGAACTGCTTCGCGATGTCGGGATCCATGCGGCAGAAGCTGTTGGTGAGCTCCGTGCCAAGCTCGGGCCGGTCCGGGTTGCCCATGATGACGGGCGCCATCGTGCTGGACCAGCCCAGGTAGTTGTCGTCGAGCGACTCCAACAACTGCAGGATGTCCTCGCGCGAGAAGCCTCCGACATACTCGCCGTCGTTGATGTAGCAGGGCGAGGGACCAATGAGCACGAGCTTGTCGAAGCGCTCCGGCTCCTTGATGGCCGCCAGCACGCCAACCATCGCGCTCACTGAGTGACCGACGAAGACCGCCCGCTCGAGACGCAGCTCGCGGCAGATCTCCAGGACGTCATCGGCGTATCCCTCCAACGTTCCGTACCGGTTGCGGTCATAGGCCGCGAGGTCCGAGCCGCCAGCCCCCACGTGGTCGAAGAGTACGGTGCGGCAGTCCCGCTCGAACGCGGGCGCGACGAAACGCCACATGTTCTGGTCGCAGCCGAAGCCATGGGAGAACACCATGGCCTGCGCGCCCTCCCCCTTCACCTTCACGTTGTTCCTGGCGAGAACGCCCATGGGTTGCTCCGATGAAGAAAGAAGACTCCAGGACAGCCCTGGGCTCACGAGGGCGGACCGTCCACCCCAGGTAAGAGTGAAGGAGTCCCCACGCTCCGGATCAATTTCCTTCCTGAAAGAAGAGTCCACCCCTGACAGCATCCATCGCCGGGGCCAGGAGGCCTCAAGGCTCGGGGACGCGCAGGTCGCGTGAGCGCAGCAGCATGGCGGACGCCGTCGCCGGAGCGAGCACCGACGCGACGATGATGCTCCAGTCCCAAGGTCCCCGCGCCCGGGCGGCGTTGAAAGCCAACGCCTGCACCAATGTCAGACAGGCATCCGCGGTGGTGAGCCGCCCCAGCAGCGTGGCCAGCCCGTCGCGCCAGCGGCGCAGGAGCAGCAGCAGGCCCGCGATGAGCCCCACGTCGAACACCACCCAGCCGTGCTGCACCCACGGCGAGGGAAACCAGTGCGCGCTCATGGGCAGCGCGAGCAGCACCGTCCACGGCACCAGCAGCGCCGTCAGCGCACGCACGAAGAGGCGCGGCCGGCGCAGCAGCGTGACGAGCCCGAACTTCACCAGGCTTCCCCGCGCGAAGGCCCGGAGCGCGTCGTAGATGGCCCACTGCGCGGGTTCGTCCTTCGGGTGGGACAGATAGAGCGTCACCCACGCGTCGGGGCGGAACTTCGCCTTGAAGGAGCGCAGGCCCTCGAAGTCGAACAGCGGACGTCCCGCGCTGCGCGCGAACCGCAGCCACGGCCGCACCGGGCCCGCGAGCGGCGCCAGGCCCAGCGTCACGTACCTGCGCCCGTTCAACGCGGCGGCGCGCATCGCGGCGTCCACCAGCGTCTCCGCGGTGCCGTTGGGCGCGGTGGGTTCACGCAGCAGGTCCTGGAGGAACCAGCCGTCGCGCGCGTACACGGGCGTCACCGACAGGAAGCCCACCACGCGGCCCTCCACCTCCGCCACGAAGGCGCGGCGCTCGCGGGCGAAGGCTCCGGGAGCCAGCCCCACCAGGAAGCCCATCGTCGCCATGCGGCGCGACGCGAGCCAGTGCTCGGCCAGCACCTCCACCGCCGCTCGCAGCGGGTGGCCTTCCGTCTCCATCACCTCCGCGGGCACCTCGCGCACGCGCACGCCGTGGGAGCGCGCGCGGCGGAGCTGTTCGCGCAGGCTGCGGCTGCCCTTCACCACCGCTTCCCATTTCGTTGGGTCCCACACCGGCTGCTCGCCAATGGGCAGCTCCTCGAACGGCACGAGCCGCGAGAAGCGCGACTCGGTGGCGAAGAAGCTCACGCGCTTGCCCGCGCTCCGGGCCGCCTGGTGGAAGGCCTCCACCACGTCGTGCACGCGCTCATGCGATGCGATGGGACCGCCTCCCGCCACCCACGCGCCGCCCGTGTCCACGTAGGCGATGCACCCGTCCCCTTCCGGCGAGAACCAGTACTGGAAGCCCGGCTGCAGCACCTGGAAGGACGTCGCGTTCCAGCCGTGGTGCTTGAGCAGCGCCAGCACCCGCTCGCGCGGGTCGCCTGCGGGGTCCTGGTGGGGGTCGGCCATGGTGTTTGCGTTCAAACTACGTCCCACCGGGCAGCCCCGCCAGCCAAAGCCGCCCTAGGAGACAGGGCCCCTCCTGGAGGGACGGGCCGTGAGGAAGTTCGCGGGCGGGAGATCCAATCCGGCCGCTCCCACGCACTACAGGAGGACGTCCTTGACGGGGAAATCAGGGCCGGAAGCCGGGCCCCCACGGCACGGCCCTGCCATGGGCGCCCGGCTTGTAGTACCGCTCAGGAACCGTCGTCCTCCGCGTCGTCCCCGCCGCCATCCGCGGGAGCCCGGCCGAGCAGCCGGTCCACCTCCGCGTGCGCGCCTTCCGCCTGCGCCGCGCTGATGCGCTTGTAGAGCTTCAGCGCGTCCACCACGTGGTGCGCGTGCTTCCACAGCGCCCGGGAGCCACTGGACGGCGAGCGCTTGCGCGGAGACGGCAGCATCGCGGCGAGCACCGCACCCTGCGCCACGGAGAGCTGGGACGCGGACACGCCGAAGTGCTCCCGCGCGCCCGCCTCAATCCCATACACGCCGTTCCCCCACTCCACCACGTTGAGGTACAGCGTCAGGATGCGCTGCTTCGTCAGCGCTTCCTCCAGCCGGTGCGCCAGCACCAGCTCCTTCAGCTTGCGCGTCAGGCTGCGGTCCGTAGACAGCCAGAGGTTCTTCGCCAGCTGCTGCGTGAGCGTGGACGCCCCCCGCCCCAGCTCCCCCTTCTCCACCGCCTGCCCCACCGCGCGCGCCAGCTCCACCGTGTCCACGCCGTCGTGCAGGTAGAAGCTCGCGTCCTCGGAGATGAGCACCGCGTCCACCGCGGGCTTGGACACCGCGGACAACGGCACCCACTGCTGCCTCCGGCGCGGCTTGCGCCCGGCCTCGCGCGCCTCGTTTGCCCGCTGCTCGATGAGCGCCGTCGTCTTCGGGTTCTCCTTCGCCAGGGAACTCGCATCCGGCAGCCCGGCGAACGTGAGCGCCGCGGTCCCCAGGCCCAGCACCAACACGCCCACGAACACCCAGCGCGCCCAGCGCCTCCTTCGCGGCGGCGAGGGCTGCACCTCCGGCGGTGCCGGCGGGATGGGCCCGGCGGGTTCGGGGCTCGGGGACTCGGATGGACCTTCGACGGTGGACATCTTCCGGCCGTGTCTAGCGCCGTGCCGTCCGGGCGTCACCCTTCACGGTGAGCTTCGCGGAGGCCAGGCGCGTCTCGGGCGAACGCCAGCGCTCGTCCACCGACGCGAAGCCCGCCACCAGCTCACCCGCGAGGTAGCCGCGCGTCTTCTTCCCCTTGCGGCGCAGCCAGTCGTTGATGACTTGCCCCTTCGCGTCCTTGCGCGCCTCCGGCTGCGCGAGGTTGAAGCGCGAGCGCTTCACCAGTCCGCCGGACTTGTGCACGAACGTCACCGTGCCGTCCGTCCCCACCCGCTCCACGATGCCAATGTGCGTGAGGCCGTCGTTGATGAGGCCGTCGCGGTTGCGGTCGAACGTGTTCTTGAAGAACACCAGCGCGCCCGGCTTCGGCGTCTCCGTCAGCATCCCCAGCGCGCGCGCCTTGCGGTGGATGGCCGTGACGCCGTTCTCCTCTGGCAGCACGTCGTCCGGCAGCAAATCCAACCGCCGCTGCTGGAACGCCAACCGCGTCATGCCCGAACAGTCGTCGCTCACCGTCGAGCTCATCTTCGCCAGCGTCGTCATCCCCACCCAGGACTTCGCCCGCCACAGCGCCCGGTCCGACAACTCGACCACCGGCCGGGCCTTCTTCGTCGCCGTGACCTTGTTCGCTGCCTGAGCCGCCCCGCCCCACACCAGCGCGCTCACCAACGCGCCCACCCACACGCCTCGTCCCATGCGCACGCGACAGAGCAACCGCCGTGCCCGGTCTTCGCGGCGTTGCGCATGTCCATCTCACGACGAAGCGCGCGCACCCGTCGGCATGCGCTGGGCAAGGAAGTTCCCACCCATGGCAACCGCGCGCCCTGAATCCCTCAGGGCACGACGGCGGGCGGGATTGCCGGCTCGGAGCCCCGGTTCCCATTCGAGGATTCCTGCCCGGCACTCGACGGGACGTTGTTCCACAGGGTGCCGCCCCTCACCCGCAGCCGGCCCGTGTCGTTCAACTGCATGAGGTGCGAGTCGTGGACGGTGCCCCCCCGAACGCGGCCCGGGTCGGCAGGCACGGCGCCCATGGGCGGAGGGGACGTCTCACCTTCAAAGGTCTGCGCCGGCGCGCAGCCCCTGCTCGCGCATCCGGGGCTGAAGGAGTCGCCGGGCGGGCTCGGGAAGCGGGTCCGCTCGGGGGCCCAGGTCCGCGCGGGCCTGGGCTGTATCAGCCTCGGAGGGTTGGGAGCCGGAAACTCCAGGGGCGGAGGGCTCTTCTCCCGGGCCTCCAGCGAGACCATCAGCGGCAGCGCCAGCCCCAGCACCGCGAACTGCCCCACGGCGCCGGGCATCCGCGAACCGGGCGCGGACAATACCTGCGTGCGCAGGCTCGACAGGATGAACGCACCGCCAATGGCCGTGCACAGCGCGAGCGCCCCCCACGTCATGGCCTGCGCCGTGATGACAATGGAGGACAGGCGCCAGGTCGCGCCCACGTCCACCGCCGCCCTCCAGGCGTGGTCCTTCCAGTCCGCCGCCGGCCCGGCCATGCCGTAGCCCACCGCGCACGCCGCCACCCAAACGGCGGCGCCATGCACCTCGCGCCGGAGGAGCCACCCCTGCGTGAGGCCCACCGCCACCCCCATCCCGATGGACGCCGTCCCGGGCGACAGCCCCAGCGCCACGGCCAGGGCCCGCGAGCCCACCAGGCC